>JAFAXJ010000347.1 GCA_019241095.1 Verrucomicrobiota bacterium
CACCGACACCAATTGCTTGGGAGATATATCCATATAATGGATCTTCCCAGGCTCAACCTCGAGAAAATCGCCCCGGTATCGGCAGGATACCTTTTCGTCGAGAAAATCACCCTCATTCGAGATAGGCGCGTTCGCCTGAGCAACCAAATAATTTTCTTCTCGATCTGCCGTCAAATAGTCAATTTGAGACGAAACGCGGCCGCTCGTAACGCGACGATAGGGCGTCTCGATAAAGCCAAACTCGTTGATTCGCGAAAACGTGCTCATTGAGCTGATCAGCCCGATATTTGGACCTTCTGGAGTTTCGATCGGGCATATACGTCCATAGTGCGACGGGTGAACGTCGCGGACCTCGAATCCAGCGCGATCCCGACTCAGTCCACCTGGACCAAGGGCTGAAAGACGCCGCTTGTGAGTCAATTCCGCCAACGGGTTTGTCTGGTCCATGAACTGGCTTAACTGCGATCGACCAAAAAAATCGCGGATTACCGCGCTCAAGGCTTTTGGATTGATCAGCTTTTGAGGTGTCATTCCATCAATATTGACATCGAAAAGGGTCATACGCTCTTTCACCAAGCGTTCGGTACGTGCCAGACCGACCCGGCACTGGTTTGCGAGCAACTCTCCAACTGTACGGACCCTCCGACTTCCCAGATGATCAATGTCGTCGAGGATCCCTTCTCCTTTTCTCAGCGTGATCAAGTATTTCATCGCACCGATGAAATCCTCCTTGGTCAAAGTCCGTTCGGCGAGATCAACATCAATACCGAGTTTCTGGTCGATTTTGTATCGACCTACACGCCCTAAGTCATACTTTTTGGCATCGAAAAACAGCCTTTTCAATAATCCGCGTGCATTCGCCACAGTGGGCGGATCACCAGGCCGTAACCGGCGATAGATATCCTTCAGCGCTTCCTCTTCATCGTGAGCGGGATCCTTCTTGATCGATTTGATTATCGTATCATCGTCTTTTGCATCAACGACGTCGACAGAGGTAATTCCTAAGGTCAAAATCTGCTGTATGGTCGCCTTGGTTAATGGCTCAAATGCCCGAGCGACAGTGATTTCGCCGTCACGAACATCCTTGATCAAAACCTTGGTGCTCAGCTGCTCTTCTTCAAGATCACCGCTTAAGTTCAGCTTCTCGATATTGTAGAAGATTTTGATGATCTCTTCGTCGGTTCCAAAACCAATGGCACGCAAAAACGTCGTTGCTAGAAACTTACGGCGCCGCTTCCTTCGATCGAGGTAAATGTAAAGCAAATCGTTCGTGTCAAACTGAACCTCCAACCAGGAACCGCGGTCTGGTATAATTCGGAAACTGTAAAGAACTTTCCCGTTCAGATGAACGGAAGACTCAAACGCAATGCCAGGGGAGCGATGCAGTTGGCTCACCACCACTCGTTCCGCACCGTTAACAACAAAAGTCCCTTGCGGAGTCATCAAAGGGATTTCTCCCATGTAGACCTTCTCTTCTTTGGTGCCTTTATCGTCACGAAGTTGAAAGGTCACGTGCAACGGGGCGCTGAAGGTTTGACCTTCACGCTGGCATTCCAACGCCGACATTTTCGGCTCACCAATGTCGTAGCTGACAAAATCCAGCACGACCTTATCGTCATAGCTTTGTATCGGAAAAACTTCTCTGAATACTGCTTGTAGTCCCACGTTTTTGCGCCGACTTGGCGGCAAATCTTTCTGTAAAAACTCCACATAAGAATTGAGCTGGACCTCGATAAGGTTTGGTGGCTCAACCGCCTCTTTAATTTTCCCGAAATAAATGCGTTCTGACATACGGATCGTGATTAGTTGCCGGCAAGGCCAAGTTGCTCGAGTTGCGCACAAACCGTGCGCTTTTTGATGCCGTCAGCAAAGGGAACACAAATAGCCCCTGAGGCGGGGCTTGTCAAATAAGCCACACCAACGGAGCTTTACAATCTGCGATTTTTGTAACGTGCGAGTGATAGTTAACTGTTCCCCCGCGGTTAACGGACTGAAATAGTACGCCGATCAATGCACTTTGCAACTTCTTTTTGTGAAAAAAACACGGGCGCTATGGGATTCATGGCGCCCATGGACAAATCGGGTCGAGTAACTTGAACCGAATTTTCGCGAATTAAAAAAGCATCCCAGCTCTGAGAATGCTTTTACATCAGTCGACTCCGAACTGTACCCTCATTCAGCAAAGTTGGCCTTACTTGATCTCGACTTTCGCCCCTGCCGCCTCGACCTTTTTCTTAATCTCTTCGGCCTCTTCTTTGGTTACACCTTCTTTGATGGGTTTTGGCGCACTCTCGACTAAGGCTTTGGCTTCCGCCAAACCCAATCCTGCCACAGCAGCTCGGACTTCCTTAATCACAGCGATTTTGTTCGCGCCAAATTCCTTGAGAATGACATCAAAAGCCGTTTTCTCTTCGACTGCCGGCGCCGCTGCTGCTGCTCCACCGCCTGCTGGCGTTGCCGCCGCCGTTACCGGAGCTGCCGCGCTCACTCCCCACCTCTCTTCCAGTTTCTTTACCAAATCAGCGATCTCCAAAACTGTAAGGGCGCTGAGCTGTTCTACTATTTGAGTTGTATCTGCCATTTTAGTCTCCTTTGGTACCGTCGCGCTACGAAGCCTCAGAGCATTTAAGAGTCCGCAGCCGCGAACCCCGACGAGGAACCATTTTTTGTTTTAGGGTTCGGGACGTGCGGCTTCTTTCACGTCTCAAAATTTGAGCGAAGACGCCAGCTTCACCCGGCGTTTCCAAAAACAATTCAGCTTGTAGCTGCTTCAGGCTGATGTTCGATTTTCCGCTTAAGCAATCGCGCCAGCGATGCTCCCGGCTCGTTCAGCAGCACGGCAAGCTTTTGTAGCGGTGATTTCAGCACGCCAAGCAATTGAGCCTGTAGCACATTTTTCGCCGGCAAGTCCGCTAACGCCTGAACCTGTTCTTTTGACAAGATTGCCTTATCCAGAACACCCGCTTTGATAGACGGCCTCTGAAACTCAGCACCGAAGCCTTTCAGAATTTTAGCAGCTGCGCAAACATCATTCTCACCCATTACTATTGCAGTCTGGCCGTTGAGGCTTGCGCCAAGATCAGGGTACCCGATTTCAGAGGCTGCCTTTCGCAAAAAAGTATTCTTAACTACCTTGCATTGCGCACCGGCACTTGCCAGACGAGTCCGCAATTCATAGAATTGGAAAACGCTCATGCCGGTATATTCGGTGATGATTAAGAATGGTGATCGGTTGAGTCGCGCGGAGAGATCTTCAACAATCGTGGTTTTTTCGGGTCTCATTCAATGCCTCCCTTATTTGATGTACGGCGCAGTATCAATCACGAGTCCGGGACTCATGGTAGCGCTCACGGTAATATTCTGCACAAATCTGCCCTTCGCCGAAGCAGGCCGTGCCTTAACGATCGCATCGATCACCGCAGAGCCGTTCTCAATTAATGCCTGGTCCTGAAACGAAACCTTTCCAAAGGGAACCGCCACATTGCCGTTCTTGTCCAGCTTAAATTCGACCCGGCCCGCTTTGATTTCGCGAATTGCTTTCCCTGTATCCTCGATTACCGTCCCAGTTTTTGGATTCGGCATAAGCCCTCTTGGGCCGAGCACCTTACCCAATTTCCGAACTTCAGACATCGCGGCCGGTGTGGCTATAGCGACGTCAAAATCTTGAAAACCTTCCTGAATTCTCTTTATCAGATCTTCGAAACCAACATACTCGGCGCCGGCTTCTCTGGCCGTTTCTGCTGCTTGTCCCTGGGCAAACACCAGAACACGGACACTTTTCCCACTCCCGTGCGGCAGCGGACATGTCCCGCGCACCATCTGATCGGACTGACGCGGATCAACCCCAAGCCGCAAAGATAAAGTGACTGTCTGATCGAACTTCGGCGCTGGCAGCTTTTTAAGCGTCTCAATACCGTCCGGTAAGGAATATCTCTTTCCCGCCTCAATCAGAGCCAAGCCTGCTCGATAACGTTTGCTACGATTTTGTGTTTTCATTTTTGGTGCAGTCCTTACGAGCCAACCGGCTCTCCTGCAGTGACATCAGGAAGGAACCTCGGGCTGACGCCCGTTGGTCTCATCCCAATACCTCAAGCTACTCTTCGACTTCAATCCCCATTTGCCGCGCGGTACCAACCAGAGTGCGAAAAGCTGACTCTTCATTGCGCGCATTCATGTCTTTCATTTTCACCTTCACGATTTCCATGACCTGCTTTTTCGTCAGTTTTGCAACCCGAGTTTTGTTGGGTTCCTTCGATCCAGCCGCAATGTTTGCCGCTTTCTTCAGAAGAATTGCAGCCGGAGGTGATTTGGTGATGAATGTAAAAGACTTATCTTTGAAAACCGTTATTACGACGGGCAAAATGTCCCCCGCTTGTTTCTGGGTGGCGGCATTGAACTCTTTACAAAAAGCCATGATATTCACGCCGTTCTGGCCCAATGCCGGACCGACAGGCGGCGCGGGATTGGCTTGCCCGGCCGGGATTTGGAGTTTGATCGTTGCTACAACTTCTTTAGCCATAGATTTCGCTAACCACGTTCCACCTGCCAATATTCAAGTTCAACAGGAGTCGATCGGCCAAAGATGCTCACAGAAACACGAAGCTTTCCGCGATCCGGATCTATCTCCTCCACAACACCACTCTGATTCTGAAACGGCCCGTCTGCCACCTTGACTGTCTCGCCGACCTCGAAGCTAACTTTCGGCTTTACCTTATCTTCAAGCTGGCGAATTTGAGCCAGCATTCCCTCAACCTCCTGTGGACGCATCGGCACGGGACGGTCCTTCGTTCCCGCAAAACCTAAAACGCCAGGCGTTTCTCTAATAAAATACCAGGTGCGGTCAACCAATTCATTTTTCTTATCCAAGAGGTACATGTTCACAATCAGATATCCTGGAAAGAACTTTCGTGTTGTCTCGCTGCGTTTACCGCGCTTGATTTCAGAAACCCGCTCGGTTGGGATCAGAACCTCGTAAACGAGATCCCCCATCTCCTCGGTCCGGATTCGGCGCGTGAGATTCTCAAACACTTTCTGCTCTTGTCCGGAAAGGACATGCACGACAAACCATTGACTCTTATCTACTTCGCTCACTCCGGCACTTTCAGGGTACTAACAATTTAACAATATTGACCATGACCAGATCCCAAAATGCGATATATCCGCTCAGCAACAACATCGCTACGACCACAACCGTAGTGGAATCAATCAACTCGCGATATTTCTTGACACCTTTTTCCTTCGGATCCCAGGGCCAGCTTGCCTTTTCCAGCTCGGATCGGACTTCACCGAGAAAACGTCTGACACGGGTGACCATATTTAATAAACAGGTCAGGAGGGACTCGAACCCCCAACCGGCGGTTTTGGAGACCGCTGCTCTACCAGTTGAGCTACTGACCTAATGTTTTGCTGGCAGATAAACAGCTGGTTAGATGATGATAATATCAGCTTAAGCAAACGTTTCACTGCCGGACTTAGTCTAGAATGTCACCGACTCGCCCAGCGCCAACGGTCCTGCCGCCTTCACGAATAGCGAATCGGATAGTTTTTTCCATCGCTATTGGAGTGATAAGCTCTACTTCGATAGAAACGTTGTCACCAGGCATAACCATTTCTACCCCGTCCGGCAATTTGACCGTTCCGGTAACATCAGTGGTACGGAAATAGAACTGAGGACGGTAGTTGCTAAAGAATGGCGTGTGGCGGCCGCCTTCTTCTTTGCTCAGGACATAAACCTCAGCCTTGAATTTCTTATGAGGAGTGATGGTTCCGGGTTTAGCCACAACCTGGCCGCGTTCAACATCATCCTTTTTAATACCTCTCAAAAGCACTCCCACGTTGTCACCGGCACGCGCTTCGTCAAGAAGCTTTCTGAACATCTCAATGTCGGTAACGGTCGTCTTGGCCGTTGGACGAATTCCAACGATCTCGACCTCTTCCATTTTCTTCAAGATGCCGCGTTCAACTCGTCCCGTCACTACCGTGCCCCGTCCTTCAATGTTGAAAACATCTTCAATGGGCATTAGAAAGGGCTGGTCGATTGGACGTTCTGGGAGCGGAATAAACTCGTCGACAGCAGCCATCAGTTGAAAGATCGCGTCTTTGTACTTGGCATCACCCTCAAGAGCTTTTAGGGCGCTACCCTTGACGATTGGAATTGTATCGCCCGGAAACTCGTATTGCGATAACAGGTCACGAACTTCCATCTCAACCAGATCCAGCAACTCGGCATCGTCTACCATGTCGCATTTGTTCATGAACACGACAATCGACGGAACACCAACTTGGCGAGCCAGCAGAATGTGCTCTCGCGTCTGCGGCATCGGTCCATCAGCAGCAGAAACGACGAGGATCGCACCATCCATCTGCGCTGCTCCAGTAATCATGTTTTTCACATAATCGGCGTGACCTGGACAATCCACATGGGCGTAATGGCGGTTTGCGGTCTGATATTCAACATGCGCGGTGTTGATTGTAATTCCTCGCTCTTTTTCCTCGGGAGCGTTATCAATCTGGTCGTACCGAGTGGCTTGGGCCATACCCTTTTCGGCCAACACCGACGTGATTGCGGCAGTCAGCGTCGTTTTACCGTGGTCGACGTGACCGATAGTGCCGATGTTCACGTGCGGTTTGGATCGTTCAAATTTGTCCTTAGCCATTTAAGGTCTCCTTGTCTTGCTGCTAATATCGTCTTTACTCACTTCAAATTGTCTGTCTACTTGGGCGATGGAGCCCATGACCGGGATTGAACCGGTGACCTCGTCCTTACCAAGGACGTGCTCTACCGACTGAGCTACATGGGCATACTGCGTTCAATCGTCATGGGTTCAATGATCGATGAGCTTCGCTGCCGAGCTTCGAGCGCAAAAAAGACACCGACCCTCCAATAAATTTCAATCAGAGGTCGGCCACTCTCGCATTCAAGGCCCGCCAAGCGAGCCGGAAACTTAACAAAGAGTGCATCTGCGTCAACAGGATTCTCGGCCTGGCAATGGGCAAGATACAGGCCAGATGAAAGCGCTTGGCCACGATTGTCCATGATGGGAGGCCAATCACGCGAATCACTATTGTGATCGTCGCTGTCAGGCTTTTCTTATGAAGCCTGCTGCACGCCCGTATTTACGGGCCCCAGGCCACCTATCCACATAATCTTGCAACCAACTGACAGTACTCAATTTCTTTTGCTGCAACCCGCGATTCCCGCGCTGCAGGAATCCTAAGGCCGGGTGCAGTTCACAAAGAACTTACCTGTAACCACTTTGGCTCGGACTGACGAAATTCAACGAACTCAACCTCCAAACCTGCGACATTTTCGAATCTGCTGAGGAGACGGCCGCGGTGACCGACAAGGCGCCCGCTGGATTCCAATTTCTTCTTAATGGCAAGCGCCTCTGGAGAGGCACGGTGCCGATGAGGTTCCCAATAGGCGCGCAGGTGGCGCACGAACTTGCGTCGCTCCGCCCAATCCCATTTCTGCCAGATCTTTTGCGTGAACGGCCGCAGAGCATCGATGACGCCCGGGACCTCTTCCAATTCGTTTAGGTCCTCATGGCATACGCCATGAGGAAACCGCTTCTTTTTCTCGACTAGCACAACCGAGACCGTTCCGTCCGATATTCGCGCCAGGTGCGGGCTGTGAGGCTCCGGAGAAGCCTGCCCCGATTATTGCAAGTCACATTCAGAATCCCAGTCCGCAGAAAACTTCTTTTGGCATTGCTGGAACGTAATCGCGGCACGAGTGAAAGAATCTATATCATCTAATAGAATAACCGGCCGCATATTGACCTCACTTTTCCGAGTTGGATTGCCATGCTCAAGGCCGCAAATTCTCCTGCCGGCGGTGCGAGTCTCGGACTTTGTGCACTAGACCCCTTCCAGCACCGACTCAACAGGCCGGTCCGAATAAAATGGTGCTCGCAAGCCGCCGCATAGAAAAAGCTGCGATTGGTATCGAGTCCTGAATTATATAGGATCTTGACGATGTTCGTCGGAGGTCTCTTTCGTGTGCAAATGTTATGCTACCGCAGCGTTGATTGCCGTGGATTTTTCATCCTCGTCATGACTCGGACTCACGGTAAAGTCATTTCCCGTGAAATAGCGCGCAATGCAAAGCGCTGAATGACAAGCCCCCCTGGGCAACACAGCAATTCAATGTGCCGCATATTCGGATTTAGGAATCACCTGACCTGTATCGCTGACAACTTTCTAAAAACGTGTCAGTATCGCAGGCTGGTTTTCTTTTCTCTACTAGTTGATTTACGAGAGTTAACATTTAACATCGACAAACCGTGAAGGTATCTAAAAGGGGCGAATATGCGCTCAGAGCTCTGATTGACTTCGGTATGGCCCAAGCTCTGGGCCGT
>JAFAXJ010000094.1 GCA_019241095.1 Verrucomicrobiota bacterium
AAAGTATCCCGGTTATGAGCAAATCCCGATGTAGATAAGGATAAACACCGGCTAGCGCTGTTGCCGAACGCATCATCTGCGCAACATGTTCAACCAATCCGCCTCGTCGCGCATGATGATAATTCCGGGCGCCAGCCGTCCGGCGGAATCGTTCTCCGAATTCTTCGACAAACGATAGACTCAGTCTCCGTAGGCGTGGATCAGCGATGGAGTGAAGCGAATTGACGATAAAATCGAAATCCGCGGATTGCTTTTCCTGCAATTCCAGAGAGCCAGCCAGGAGGTCTGCTCTCTCTTCGCCGGTGAGGAGCCGAACGGACCAGTTGCGAGCTTCAAGACCGTAGCTAGGACTCGCAACGAATTCCGCGTTGATTGCAATAAAGTCACCCGTGCGAAGTTCAGATACAAAGCCGTAAGCGGGATGATCATCCCAGACCCGGAGCGAGAAGCTTGCTGCTTCGTCGCGTACGCTCAATTGCAAGTAGGGCTTCTGTTCACGAGTTAGCTTTACCAGCAGCGTCTCAATCTGAGCATGGAGAGTCCGAGGTTCCTGAGCGCTTCCACCTGAACGCTTCAGTTCTTCAATCGTTGAACGTTTGCTTTCGGCAGAGTTCATGACGGGAAAACTTACTTATTCGTTTCAGGTTGCGCAGGAAAATATTCTCGCCAGGTATGATTTATAGAATGTAGGTTTTGTTATCATACCTATGAAACGAAGCGGCGGACTGGTGACTTTTAGCATCTTGCTCTTTTTAGCCATCTACCAGGAGCAGAGCCGGGGAGAGTTTATTGCAGACACAGGAGAAGTCTTTGATACGGTAGCTCGCAATATCGATCCCGGAGGCTTGTATTTTCTAATCTGCAACACTCAGACAATTCTGGCCAACCTCGAGGAGAAACTCTCCGGCGCTCGAGATTCGGCGATAGCCGTGCAGGGTCTGAGCATAGAAGAAAAGGAGAAACTCAGAACCCAATTTGCTTTTGGAATGCGCATTCTCCTTGGAAGCGGATTGCAAAACATAAAAGCTTTTGGCGCCAGCTCGAAACAGGACGCAGATGGCTTTTTTGTGAACAAGATTTTCGTTTTTGGCCCATCCGATATGCTCTGGTCTGCGTTGACCAATCCAGAGCATGATCTTTATCTTAACCAGCTAGCGCCGGCTGAGACAGCGACGTTTGCTCTTTTTGATTTAGACATTGCTACGCTCTGGCGCAGGTTATCGAGGGATCTTGAAGGTGAACAAAATCAGGAGATCACGCGATGGGTCCGGCAAATTCCAAAGCAGGTTGAAGGCATTACGGGATTAAGCTTGGAAGATTTACTTGGCTCGGTGGGAACCCAGTTTGGATACTTATTGACCCTGGATCCGGAGAAAAAAGTAACTATTCCGGTCGCTACTGAAACCTATCAGTTACCGGAACCCGCTGCTGCTTTCATTTGCCAGGTGAGAGATACGAAAATATTTGATCGGGTAGATTCGCTGCTTTCCTTGACTACCGGGGTTGAAAGCGTCGATACACCGGATTTTAAAATGCGGGTGATGCGCGGATCTAATCCTGTTGATTATGTGAGTCCTTCCGTAGCTCAGGCAGGTAGCTGGCTAATGATTTCCACTAACGATAAACTCATTCTTTCTGTGTTAGCGACGATGCATGGAAAAGCGCCGGGACTGAAGTCAGTACCTGAATTTCAGAATCTGACGAGGAGCATGCCGCTAAAAGGGAACGGGGTGGCTTACGTGAGTAAGCGATTTCAGAAGACTCTGGCTGACATCGAAAGCAAGTCGCTGGAAAACACAAGTTCACATAACCCGAGTCTCGATCTTCTGTCGGCGAAAATGGTGAGCCTATATTCCGATGTTTCGAGCTATCAAGTCATCAAATATAGAAATGACGGCGTATTCGCTATTGGTAGAACCTCAAAGAGCGTAATGGAACTACTAGGAGATGTCGTCACGCTTTCCTCTTATTACTTATCGGTTGCTGCAATCGAAGCACTCAAGCAAAGGAGAGGTCCGGAATCTCATCAGTGAAAAAAGGATGAGAGTGTCTCACCAGTCAGGCTCCTGACTGTTTGCTTTCAGGCATTTTGCGATATGGTCTCTGATCAGTATCATGGATTCGTTCAATGTCGGTATTGTGGGGCTGGGTTGGCCCGGGCAGATGCACGCACAGGGCATACAGATGAGCGGCATCGGAAAACTTTATGCAGCCTGTGATTTAAACGAAGCTCGGCTAGAGGCGTTCGCAACCAAATATTCGCCGGAAAAGACCTTCAGCGATTATGATCAGATGCTCGCTGATCCGAAGCTTCAAGCAGTAGTAGTAGCGCTTCCCAATTCTCTTCACTTCCCAGCGTCTCGCAAAGCGTTGGCTGCTGCAAAACATGTACTTTGTGAAAAGCCTCCGACCATGAATGCGGACCAGATGAGGCAAATCCATCTGGAAGCACAAACTCGAGGTTTAATTTACACTTTTGGACGTCAAAAGCGTTTCTCCGGCGCAATGCAAGCGGCACGTAGAGCCATAGCCGAAAGGCGCCTTGGCGAGATCTACTATATCAAAACCAGTTGGGTTCGCGCACGGGGGACCCCCGGAGGGTTGGACGGGTGGTTTACCGATGGATCTAGGGCGGGCGGGGGTGCTTTGATCGACATCGGAGTGCATGCGATTGATTCGGCCTGGTATTTGATGGGTAATCCCAAGCCTCGCACGGTTTCCGCCCAAACCTATCGGAAGTTTCCACAATTGGTGAAAGCGCACGTGTTTGATGTTGAAGACAGTGCTTACGGAATGATCCGATTCGAAAATGGAGCGACCATTCTCTTCGAGGTAGCCTGGGCAGCGAACCTGCCGGACGATATTCCCATGGGCCGATCCTGGTACTGCCGTGAACTGTTCCGCACCGACCTTTATGGTCCGCAAGGGTCAATTCGGCTTATTGATACGACTCAGCTTGCGCCTTCTGAGCAGCGTCCGGCTCTATCCTTCTTTGAAAACAATGAAGGTGCGTTGGTTGACAGCAAACTCGAGTACGTAGAAGTTCCTCACGAGTTCGTGCCGCAGATGCGGAACTTCTTGCGAGCCGCTGCCGGTTTGGAAGCGCCCATTAACAGTTCGCTTCAGGCACTGCAGCTGATGGAAATGTTGGACGCCGTTTACCAGTCAAGTTTGGCTGGTCGAGAGATTGTATTGGTGTAGGTGAGCAGAGCTATCAAACCTTCGCTGTCACTGAGCATTAGCGAAAAATGGGTGTTTTCGGCGATTTTCTTTGTAGTGCTTGGGCTGAAAATTCTCTACGCCCTTCATTTTCGAATCGATTCAGATGAGCCTCAGCACTTGCATGTTGTCTGGGGGTGGACACAAGGCATGATTCCTTATCGGGATCTGTTCGATAATCATTCACCGCTCTTTCAGTGGCTAGCTGCGCCAGCTTTCAAATTTTTCGGTGAGCGCGCCGATATCATAGTCCCTATGAGGATGTTGATGATCATTCTCTTCCTAGGATCGGTTTTTCTTGTATTCAGGATATTTTCTTCAGTTCATTCGTTAAGCGTTGGATTATGGAGCGCCGTTTTCACGGCATCCTGGCCAAAGTTCTTTTTCGTTTCTACTGAGTTCCGTCCCGACGATCTGTGGACTTTGATCTGGCTGGGTTTGGTTGCTGTTTCGGTCAGGGGCACATTTTCCGCAAGGCGCGCCTTGTTTGTTGGACTGCTGCTAGGCACTGCTTTTAGCGTGTCAATGAAAACGTTGTTGATGCTGACTTCTCTCGTGTTCGCGAGCGCTGCATTGGTTTTCTTTCGCACACTGACCGGTGAACAGATGCGGTGGCGTGGGTGGTTACCGGCAGCCGCGTCTCTAGTGATCGGTATGATTATTGTGCCGGGAATGGTAGTCTCATTTTTCGCTGCTCACGGAGCTCTGGCGGCAATGTACTACTGCATCATCGAACACAATTTGGACGCGATCTCATCCAATGGAAGCACCGTTCAGTTCGCGTGGTTCGGGGCAATTCTCGTGCCTATTCTTCTTATCAGCTTTTTTTTATTTCGGACATTTGGAAAAGGTTCGGAGAAACAGCGACTGGTCTGGTTGCTGCTTGTAACGTGCCTCTATTGGCTCACCCTGAAATCTTTCTGGCCCATTGTTACTGCGGAAGATTACCTGCCCTTATTGCCTCTTTCGGGCGGGATTATCGTCTGGCTTACATGCGATCTGTTCTGTGCTTTCGGGTACAGAGCTGCCGTGTTGTTGCCGGTTTGCCCGATGGTCAGCTTCGTTTGGATGATAAAGTCTGTTTCACCTTTCAATGACGCTACAGTAAACAAAATCGAGATGGTCAGAAATGTGCTTCGATTGACCGATCCTCTCGATTATGTGATGGATGCGAAGGGGGAGACCATCTTCCGGCGCAGGCCATTTTATTACGTCTTTGAGGGCCTGACCGGCTCACGTTTGAAAGCCGGAATGATCGAGGATACGGTTCCTGAGCGACTCATAGAAACTCGAGCTCCGCTTGCCACGCTTTGTCGCATGCCGGCAAAAGCTAAAAATTTCATTTCCCAGAACTACTTACCGATAGCGTATCGGCTCTCTGCCCTGGGGAAGCTGCTTGGGCAAGTCGATCATCCCACTTCATTCTGTCTGGAAGTTGCGGGGAATTATTCGGTTGTGTCCGAAGCGGATGACTTTCGTGGAGCGATTGACGACAAACCTTTGGCGCCAACTATGTATTTAGGTGCCGGCCGACATGAAGTTCGACGGTTCGCAGGGTCCGGCTCTGTCGCGATTCTGTGGTCGCGAGCAGCAGAGGAGGGTTTCAGCCCTTTCCATAATCTGCCTGCGGACAGATGGACAGCTGAGGATTAAGCTATACGGCTACTCTCGACGATAAGGGTTCCCGAGATAGCAGGTAAAGTCGCCTCTCCGCGGCTTCGCCGCTAGGATCTTAATGAAATTCCGAAGGGCGAACCTGCGTCTTAAATAATCCTGGGTAAGCTCAGCGCAAACTCAGAATGGGATGATGCGAGAACAGAAGAAGCTGACAATTTTGGAAATAGGTCATGATCCATGGCTCGGTTCAAGGCACAACGCTGACTTTTTACAGGCCGGAGCTCGATTAGTTCCAGGGAAGTTTGGTCAGGAACCCGGATGGAAAGAGGTCTTACCGATTTTGTTCCGGCTGGCAAAAAGAAAATATGACGTAATCGCGATTTGCCAATTGCAAGTTGATCGACTCTCGGGCCTTGGCAAGAAAGGTCGTCTATTAAAAAAGTTTTTGGCGATCGCCATGCACTCCAGAACATCATCGTGGTTATTACGTCAGATCTTATGCGGCTCTAAAGCGGTCGTCGTTGTTTTTGATAATGGATATGAAGCAAAGCTAAGTGAAGCGGCGCTGAAAATCTTTCAACCTGTTCTCTACTTCAAACGAAACCTGCTTGAAGGATATCTCGCTGGCAAACAGGGACTTTATCGAGTTTTGCCAATGGCTGTTGTGCCACAGCTCAAGATGCCAAAAACCTACGATGTCTTTGCTGCAGGAAGCTTTTTTGTTGCAGGCAGAAAGCTGACGCTTTTAGCCGCCCAAGGATTAGAAGAGCTGGGATGGAAAGTCGACATTGTCAAGAACACGATTCCTTATGAGGAATACCGGCATCGGCTGGCACGAGCGAAGGTGGCGTTTTGTGTCCAGGGGTTCGGCTTCCACACCTGGAGAATGTACGAAGCAGCTCTGGCTGGCTGTGTTCCAGTGATCGATCACCCGAAGGAACCCATTTTTCAC
>JAFAXJ010000455.1 GCA_019241095.1 Verrucomicrobiota bacterium
GCTCCGTGCGCCAGCATGCGCAAGCACTCGAACCGTAGTGCAGCAGGGTTCTTGAATGAATGGAAGTCGCCCCAGGAGGTATGGAACTTACCCGTGTGGCCCACGTAGTCGAGCCCGAGCGTTCGGGCGTAACGGACCGTAACCGGGAAATGAAGATAACCCCATTCCCCGCTTGGGAGTGTTTCCAGCTCAAAATGGCTATAGGCGGTCTTGACTTCCCTATGGCGAGGCCCCACATGGCCCGCATTATAAAAGATAGTACATTCAGAGTTCCGCGCCCGAACAAACTCCGTCATCTTTTGCTTGAATTCGTTTATTGTCCGGAGGCCGAAACGCTTCCTGACATCTTCGTTGCTTGGTTCCAAATCCGCTGCAATCATCTTTTCGCGACAGTAACGACATGCGCAGGGAGTCGGAAAAACGATATCGAAAAACAGCCCATCGGTCGGCAAAAGCTCCAGGATTTCCGCGGTGTGTTGCTCAATGAATTGAAGATAAGGCGAATTGACACATAACCTTTGATAAAAACCCGCTTCGAACGGGGGTGTTCCGATCACCCTGCCTTCTCCATCTTCGGTCAACCATTCCGGATGTTGTATAGCGGTGTGGTAATCCCATTGAACAGTAGTATAGATCGGTACGCGAATGCCTCGAGCGTGGCAGGCTTCTATTTGATGTAGCAGCAATTCCTTTTGCAAATGAGGATGTTTACGTTCGGGGAAAGCTTTGGAGTCAAAGTAGAGCCACCCGTGATGGCAGCGCGCAAAGCAGGTAATCGAGTTGACATTCGCTCTTACCAGAGTTTCGGCAAATTCGTCAGGATCAAAAGCCGCCCCAACCGCATCGATGGCTTCGCTGGTGTGAAAATCGAGATGGATTTGACGAAAGCGGAGTTCTTTCAACGTGGATCCTTCAGTCAATTACGAAACGGTTCGCAAATCGTTAGTGGTTTGAGCTTTCAAAAGCAGAAACTTAGCGACCGCCAAATCCGGAAATAGAGACTCCTTCAATGATATATTTCTGCAACAGCACCGTCAGAATCAGGGTTGGCAAAATCGATATCGTGGACGCGGCCATCATGTAATTCCATTCTGTGCCATGTTGGCCGTTGAACAGATTGAGCCCCACAGGTACGGTCGCCATTTCCCGTGTATTGCCAGCAATTAATGGCCAAAGAAAATTGTTCCAGTAACCGATGAACGTAAACAACGCCAGGACGGCGATCGCCGGCTTTGCCATCGGTACGATGACCCGCCAAAGGATCTGCCAACGTGTTGCCCCGTCAATGCGCGCCGCCTCCTCGAAATCACGAGGGATCGTAAGAAAAAACTGGCGGAGCAGAAAAGTCCCGAAGGCAGTAAATGCTGATGGCAATATCAAAGCCTGATAAGTATTGATCCACCCGATTGATTTCATCATCAGAAATAAGGGTACTACCGTGACTTCCTGAGGAATCATGAGCGTTCCCAAGTAAATAAGAAACAATTGTTCGCGCCGCCAAAAGTGCAGCCGGGCAAAAGCGTAAGCGGAAAGAATCGAAGTAAAGATTACAAGCAAAGTGCCGATCCCCGACACGAGCAGGCCGTTGAACATGAATCTCCCAAACGGGACGAAATTCCAGGCTGCCGGGAAGTTGGACCATTCCACCCTCGAACCAAACAGTTTAGGAGGGAACTGGAAAACTTCAGCGTTAGGCTTGAGCGCGGTGCTTAGCATCCACACAAACGGAAACATCCAGAGTACAACGAGCAAAATCATCCCCGTTTGCGAAGCGAATAGGCCCAGGCTACCCTCGGATTTAACTCTCATCGTGGCCGAGTTAGCTCTCATAGTGCACGAGGCGCCTCTGAAACCCAAACTGCAATGCTGTCGCGGCCATAATGACGGCGAACAAAATCCATCCGACGGCCGAGGCGTAACCCATTTTGAAGTACTGAAACCCGTTATTGTACAGGTAGTAGACAACAGTCGTCGTGCTGACGCCCGGCCCTCCTGCCGTCAAAACATAGGGTTGAACAAACACTTGAAAAGAAGTGATGAAAGTCATTACCATTCCAAAAAAAACGGATGGGGTCAGCAGCGGAAGGGTAATTTTCCAAAATCGAGTCCATGGTTTTGCTCCGTCTATCGCGGCCGCCTCGTACAAAGGAGGTGGGATCGAACGCAACCCAGCGGAGAAGACCAGCATGTTGTATCCAAACCCTTGCCAGATCGACATGAGGATCATTGCTGGCATTGCCCAGGTTTCGGAACCAAGCCAATTTGGAGAAGAAACGTGAAAGACTAAAAAAAGATAATCGATTACCCCGTGAGGAGTTAACATGAGCCTCCATACCAGCGCGTTGGCAACCATCGGGGTGAAAACCGGCAAAAAGAAAATAAGCCGGAAAATTTTGCTGCCTCGAATATTACTGTTCAGCCAGACGGCGATCGTTATCGACAGGATAAGGTTTAAAGGTACATAGCCGACAACGAAATAAAGCGTGTTCAGGAAGATGCGGAAAAAGACCGGGTCCTTCGTAAAAAGTCTGATGTAGTTCTCCAAACCTATGAATCGAGGGCGCCCCAAAATTGGCCAAAAGAAAAAACTGAGGATTAGAGAAGCGAGGAGTGGGAACAGCAGAAAACCAAGGAACCCAAGAGCATTCGGCAGCACAAATGCGAGTACCGTTGAGGCTTTTGTGTAATTGGAACCAGGTTTCTTTCGTTTATGAGGTAACTCGTAGCGCTCCGCAGAGGAGGTACCTGAGCTCGCAGCCTTAGACGAGGACGAAGCCATGTTCAGGCCTTTCTCAGCCGGACAATTGACTTTGCACCTGC
>JAFAXJ010000047.1 GCA_019241095.1 Verrucomicrobiota bacterium
CGATATGTCCGCTGCCTTGTGTGCGGGTAAGCCACACCGTGCCTCTGGGCAACTTGCAGGTCATGTTGTTGAGGTGCTGCAAGCGATAGTGGAAACGTCCAAGGGCGAATCTTTGTTCGAAATTGAATCATCTTGCGAACGGCCTCGGCCTTTACAAGTCCAATTGCCGATTCCTAACTTTGATTGAGAACTCACTGTCCAGTCGGTTCGAGTTGTCGATGCTGGTTTTGCCCGATAGCCCTGCCGGCATCGAGGAGGCCTAAGCCGAAATTTTCTCCCAGCAGAAGATCCGCTGCTTGCAGCGTTTCCTCTTCAGTGTCCGGGGACAACATTCCCTGGCTCGCAATCGCTTGTCGGGCTGGTCCGACGTACTGATCGTAAATTGCTCTATACAGGGGAACTGTGAATGCCGCCGTCTCTTCGATCGCCTTTCGATCGGTATGCAAATCGTAAGAATTGATTTGTGCGGCCGCTTCTCTTGGGTTGATCCCCGGGGCGGGTGCGTTGTGGAAAACATGCCATGCACCAAAAACAGCTTGAACGTAAGCAGGTTGCGGATGCGCCACCAGCCACTGGTAAGTTGCTCGTGCAGCATCCGCCCTGATGGCAAGGGGAATCGTGCTTTCCGGGGTGATGGTCTTACACCCGGCAAAATAGACTACCAAAAAGACTGACAGCCATATCGGCGGTCGCAAGCGAGGACCGCGTGTCATCTGGTAAGACTGATTCTTGTTTGTCTCTATCCAGCGAATCACTATGACCCTCCACCCACAAATTCAGCGCTAACAGTATCGAATTTGAGAACCTGACCAGGAGAGGGGAGTTCTGGAACAACGTAACAATCCGAACCGACAAACTGGTGCGATTTGGTATCGAAAACCAGCACGCAACGCAAGTTTTCGGCAGGAACCCATTGAGCGGCTAGTTTCGTCTTTTTCTGCTGGGCTGTCGCAATCGCTCGGGCCCGTTCCTTTTTATATGCAACTAACTGGTTGGGAGTCGGTTTGAGAGTTTCCACCGCAATATAGCGTTGCGTTGCTGCAGGCCGTTTATGGCGGAATATTGCTGCGAAAAACGCTTCGATGCGTTGGAGCGCGGTTTTCCGCTGTTCCGGGGTTGGCTGATATCGGTAAGGGTAGTCGGATTGATAATCATAATCGCCGGCATAGCCTGGGATCCCGTAATAGCCGTGATAGGAATAATTGTCGCGCCGATCTCGCTGTGTGTTCCCTTGCCGTGATTGACCGTGCTCTTGCTGTGATTGACCGTGCTCTCCGCTTTCGTGGCCTCCGCCGCCGCGCGCTACGGCATCGATGCCAGACAAGAAAAAAGCAGCAAGCACCGGCAACATCAGCAGATAAAGCTTCATCCGGCTTTTGTGAATCCGTCTTTTCCTGACTGCAAGTAAGAAGAAAATCGGTTCAGGATTTTTTTCGATAAAAATCATCTATGTTATACGCCTTGATTTCTCGGCATAACATATTTCCTTCCGCAGTATGATCGTTGTTACTGGTGGAAGTGGAAAAGCTGGCCGCGCATGTATCAGAGAGTTGCAAGGAAACGGGTACAAGGTGACTAGCGTGGATCTAGCGCCGCATCCAGATCAAACCGTTCGGTTCACCCGAGTGGATCTTACCGATTTCGGACAGACGATGGCGGCATTGGCCGGCATCGACGAGCGCATTTCGGAGGTGACCGGAATCATCCACCTCGCAGCTATGCCTGCTCCGGGACTTGCGCCGAATCATGTGATCTTTGATGTAAACATAAACAGTACATACAATATATTTGAAGCTGCCAGGCTGCTTGGAATCAAAAATATTGTCTGGGCCTCAAGCGAGACCGTGCTCGGGTTGCCGTTCATAACTCCGCCACCCTATGTGCCGGTGGATGAAGATTATCCGGGGAGGCCAGAATCTGCATATTCCCTTTCGAAGTTGCTAAGCGAAGAGATGGCCAAGCAGTTCTGTCGATGGGACCCGGACCTCAAGATCTTCGGACTGCGACTCTCAAACATCATGGAACCCCTTGACTACGAAAAATTTGAAGGTTTCCAGGATGATCCCAATAAGCGCAAATGGAACCTCTGGGCGTATGTCGACACGCGAGATGTAGCTCAGGCGTGTCGATTGGCCCTGGAATCGCCTTTGAAAGGCGCGGAAGTGTTCGTCATAGCTAACGCCGACTCAGTGATGGAGCGATCGAACGATGAGCTGTTAAACGAGATCTTTCCTACTGTAACGCGTAAGAAGGATCTTGGTGCTCATGAGACATTGCTTTCGATTCACAAGGCGAGGAACGTCCTCGGTTTCGTGCCTAAACATTCTTGGCGAAAAGCGACTTGACCAATCAGATCCGCTCAATGCTGATGGGCCAGAGAAAAACCATACATGGAAGGACATTGCTATTCGTTTTTACCTAGCGTGTCCTCGATCGCACGAACCAACTCGCAAGGGTTGACAGGTTTGACCAGCAAATAATCAAAGCCCTGGCGATATGCTCGAACATAATCCCCGAAGCTGTCGAGAGCGGTAACAGCGATGACTGGAATTGGCCTCTTTCGCGCTGGCGCTAGGGCACGGACCTCCTCCAACAGTTCGTTCGCTTTCAGTTCGGATATCTGGAATTCGCAAAGAATTACGTCGGGTCGCAGATCCTTCGCTATCATCAAACCTTCTGCTCTTGAGTCCGCCTCGTACACCATCGCGCCGTTCCATTCCAAGATCGTCCTGAGAACTGCGCGCGCGTTCTCGTGCCCATCGATGGTTAGGACTCTTGTTCCGGATAAGCTGGACCCATTCATGTATTACGTCTTGTTGTCGTACACATAATGGTCGCATCCCGGTTACTGGCTGGTTGGCCTATTCACTTACCTAAAAACTGGCAGAGATATTCGTTTTCTTGACTGCTCCATCGCGAAAGTCTCACAATTCTGATAGGCAGAACACCTTCTACAACGATCTGGGCGCCCTTATCAGCAGCTATTCGCGTCAAATCGAACGAATCCAGATTGTAAACAGTACGAATCCGGAGAAATCCTATTTTGCGGTAGCCTTGAGCCAAAAGCGATTGAACCGTAGCGCCGAATTTAGCTTCGTCGACAGGAAGATACAGGACCTGCTCGAGCCATACTAAATGCCGTTCCCGGCTATTCAGTTGGTCATGATAAAAGGCAAGCAGATATCCATAGTAATACCATTTCTCGCCCGCTTTCCTCTGATTGACATCGTGTGTCATGCTGCAGCTCCAAAGAAACCAGCAAGTAAGAAAAAGGAGAGGTCGGAAGTATTCTTGTGGTTTTATCACTGGGCGCCGGTTGTTTGAGTTACAACTCCATTGAAGACAATAACTGAGAGCGAGCTACAGCCGCAAATCATCCGAGCCAGGTCGACCCGATTTCTTGCACGCAGCATCGGAGGTTCAGAATTGCAGCTGTAAAAGTTTTTTTTGACAGTGTTGGTGCATATCACTGTCGGCGTATTTTCGCAGCTGCTTTTCAACTTTGACCGAGATCTTGGAAGCTGGCTTCATTAATTTTCAATCCTTTTCAGGATATCGACGCGAACTAACCTCACACACTATGCTGCACATTCTTTGGTCGATCATTGTCGGATTTATTGTCGGCTTAATTGCGAGCGCAATTATGCACACTCACCTAGGATTTATAGGTACGACTGTGCTGGGTATTCTCGGTTCGATCGTAGGAGGACTGATAGCTAGGCTGTTTTCCCGTCCTGCCGAGGGTTCCTCATTTCATCCAGCAGGCTTTATTATGTCAATCATCGGAGCGATTGTTCTGATTTTCATTGTTCGTCTCGCTGGTGGTTAGGCAAGCTCCTAGGGTTTCATTACACTCCAGGCTTGTTCTAATGCGCGGCTTCGCCGCTGTAAATGCGGTTAACTTTAATACTGTTTCCCTTATTCACCTCGTATACGTGCGCCGATGGTCCGAGCTCCTCTGCTGCGCGGCTTCGCCGCTTCGATCTATCGACAAAAATCATGCGATTGCTGTAGGTGAAAGAAGCGACAACAAATCGTGGTAAATCCACCGTCCGCTTTGAGCGGCGAAGCCGGGCCTCAGAACAAGCCTAACTGTAGCGAAGCTCTAGGAAATCCCCGCAAAAGATGATCAGCACCGAAGGTGCTGGGCTATCATTATCCCGAGCGTCTTGGCGCCCAGTTCTCGTTGCGCCAAGTTCAGGGCTGCTGCTTTCTGGATCCGCCTATGAAT
>JAFAXJ010000050.1 GCA_019241095.1 Verrucomicrobiota bacterium
GCCGGGCTTAACGGCACGGCCATGTCGATCTCTTCCGGGTACCATGGACGGTCGCTGGATGCATATAACCAGACCTGGCAAGCTTTCATCCAGGGTTCATTCCGGCATATCTCAAATGCAGACGTGACAAGCCGAAAGCAGATGCCGGAAACGCTGCTGGGATCGGCGCCCGAACCGGTGATGTAGATCTGATGAGGCAATATTCGTTGAATTAAATCTCGTATGACAGTGATGTCCTTATCCCCGGTGGTGAACTCTCGATAACGGCCGTTTTCATAAAATGGAAGGTCAAGAAAGTGAACTTGAGAAAGTTTGAGTCCAAGAACTTGGCTGGAGGCACGCGCCTCGGCTTTACGAATCAATCCCTTGAACATGCGCAATTCGGGACTGTCTTCCTCGTATTGAGTTTTGTTCTCGAGTTCATCAGCCAAATCCCTTACTTGATGTGTAACCTGCACACTTCCTGGACGGCTGCCACTGAGCTCATTCAGCAAGCTGATTGCCATCTGGGCTTCACTGTCAGGAACGGCAAGATTTCCCGAAGTCAGATAAGCGAATGTAACTTCATGTTGATGCCGGCATAGGCGATGTAGTGTACCGGCCATGCCCAGTTCCGCGTCCAGCGGCTCCGGTCCAAAAACTACGACCCGTTTGCGAGCGGGTTCAGCCGGCACCGGGCGATTCGAATCATCAGCATTTGGTTTGCCACCCGGCCAACCGGTAATCGTATGTTGGAGTTCGTTGAAGATTCTAATATTGAGAGAATAAGCTGGACCGCTCTCCAGGAGTAGCGAGGAAAGACCCCTTTCGTTATAGTCTTCATCTCGCAAACGCAGAACAGGTTTTTTGAAATCGCCGGCCAGCGAAACGACTGCTTTGCGGGTGGCCGGTGGCGTCCATTCTACCGGTCCCACCCTCCAAGGAAATCGGTATCGTGCTAACTCTCCGGCAGCAGCTTCATCGACATAGAATTCGCAATTCGGATGGCGCTGAAGAAAGCTGGCAGGAACAGTTTCGGTTTGTGGCCCCTCAACGGCGGCACGAAGAATCCCAGCCTTCGATTCACCCCAGGCAAGCAACGCGATATGTTTGGCTTGCAAAATGGTTCCAACGCCCATGGTGATCGCGTATCGGGGTACGTTGGCCTCACCCCGAAAATCCCTTGCCGCATCGCGGCGAGTTAAACGATCTAGCGCGACCATCCGGGTGCGGGACTCAATGCCGGAACCGGGTTCGTTAAATCCAATGTGTCCCGTGCGTCCTATCCCAAGAATTTGCAGGTCGATGCCGCCAGCATCCCGGATTGCTTGCTCGTAGTTCTGACAATAGCTAAACACCTCCGAACGGGCGATCATACCATCCGGCACATGGATATTTTCCGGCCGGATGTCGATATGGCTGAACAACTGAACCTCCATAAAACGGCGATAACTTTCGGAATGCTGGGGCGATAACCCATAATATTCGTCCAAATTGAACGTGACGACATTACGGAAGGAAAGCTCGTTTTTGCGGTGCAACCTGATTAGCTCACGATATAACTTTACTGGCGTCGAACCTGTCGCGAGTCCTAACACCGTATTCTGTTTCTGCTGCTGACGTTGGCGTATCAAACGAGAGATCGACAAAGCGACTACGTCAACAGCTTCGTCAGAAGTCTGAAAAACTCTGGTCCTTATTTTTTCAAACTGTTCTGCTTCTGTAGAGGGCGTTTCCATATCAGTGGTAGTCTATGGCGGCGCTCCGATCCCCTATGACTCACGATGTGCCGGTAATCTACTGCGCAGTTTCGCCGCCAATCCCTCAAGCCTACGCAGCTAAAATCGGTTTTACACCCGAATGTCCGAATTTTCAGCACAGGCGATGCTTTAGGTTTGACCTCGGACTGTTTTATCGCTTGAGAAGTACATGGACACGATAACTATCGCCACGGTGCGTCGAGACGACAACCTCGATAGCCGTACCGTTGGTGTGAAATGTCAGACGTTCGGAAACTCAGAGCCGAAGGATCTACGTCGATCCTCTTCTCACGGAAGCAAAAAAGGACTCAAACGCGTGAGTATACTAGTTGCTATTATTGCGGCTGGCTTTGCTGTCGCTTCTGCCCGGGCGAAATCGCAAGTTCGGGTTGTAGTCGGCTACTATAGTGCGGCGACGCAGGGCATTTTTGAGGGAATGGCCAAAGATTTCAACGCTGCCCATCCGGATGCTGACATCAAAGTAGAGGTGGTGGAGTGGGATAATCTGCAACAACGCCTTACTACAGACATAGCGGGCGGAACCGCCCCTGATATCGCAATGATCGGGACTCGATGGCTAGTTGATTTTGTAAAGAACGATATTGCTGAGCCACTCGATAGTTATATCACACCGGACTTCAAGGCCCGATTTATCGAGAATTTCATGGCGCCTTCGACGATCAACGGCAAGCTCTATGGCTTACCTGTCGCCGCGTCCGCTCGTGCAATGTATTATAATAAGGAACTGTTGGCCAAAGCCGGAATCAACGACCCCCCTGCGAATTGGGATACGCTTGTCGATGACGCAAAAAAGATCAAGGCTCTTGGGAATAACCTTTACGGGTTTGCGTTGCAGGGAAAAGAAATCGAAACTGACGCGTACTGGTACTATTCACTTTGGACCCATGGTGGCGAGCTTATTGAGAACGGCAAGTCCGGTATCGGAAGCGCGAACGCAATCGAGGCGCTAGCGCTTTACCGAAGTCTCATTGACCAAGGGCTGACTGAACCTGACCCCACGGGCTACAATCGGCAGGATATTGAACGGCTTTTCAAGCAAGGTCGCATCGGAATGATACTGACCGGGCCCTGGTTACGTGGACAGATGAAAACCGATGCACCCAATCTTAATTACGGCATTGCTCCTATCCCGGCTGGAAGCACGAAGGCGACCTACGGTGTTACGGACGATCTCATGGTGTTTAAGTCGAGCCAGCAGAAGAAGCTGGCCATGCAGTTTTTGATGGAGACGGCCTTTGCCCCGAAATGGAGGATTGAATTTACGACCAAAGAAGGTTTTCTCCCAGTAACCAAGGTCGAGGCCGAACAACCGCAATTCGTTAGCGATCCGCAGCTCAAGGCCTTCACTGAAATGCTGCCTTATGCACATTTTGCTCCCCCGATTCCTAATTGGGAACAAATGGCCGATGCAACAATCAGAGCGTTGCAAAAGGTCTACACGGGTCAAGCCAAGCCGGACGCAGCACTCAAGGAAGCCGCTTCCTCCATCGACTCGATTCTTCAACAACAATAATTTCGATGCATGAACCCGCCGTTCGGTCCAGTGTGACATCGTCAGAGCAGTTAAGCCGTCGCGCCGCACCCTATCTGCTGGTTCTGCCAAGCATCATTCTGGCGTTCTGGATTATTGGCTATCCCATATTGGACGTAGCCAATATGTCCTTGCACGCTGTGAATCGTTTTGGACAGGTAAAGGGATTCGCTGGTTTTGAGAATTTCTCCCGGCTCGTCACGGCCCCGTTATTTTTCGGATGCCTTCTTCGAACCCTGATCTGGACGGTTTGCGTTGTTGGCGGGACAGTGATCTTGGCCATGCCGATTGCGTTAATCTTGAACGAGAACTTTGGTGGCCGAAGGATTGCTCGTATCATCATCATGCTGCCTTGGGCGGTGTCGCTTACCATGAGCGGCATCGTATGGCGCTGGGCACTAGACGGGCAATCGGGTATGGTCAATGCCACGCTTTTCGGTTTCGGAATCATTCATCAACCGATTGCCTGGCTGGCTACGGCAGGCACCGCATTTCCAGTCGAGATTGCGATTGGAATTCTTGTATCGATCCCGTTTTCGGTAACGGTGTATTTGGGTGGGCTCTCCTCATTTCCAGAAGAAATTCTGGAAGCGGCAAAGATCGACGGGGCGTCGGCATGGCAGCAGTGGCGTTATCTGACGTTGCCGCTCCTGCGCCCGTTCATCAACATCGTTTTAGTTTTGAACACGATTTATGTCTTCAACTCATTTCCTTTAATCTGGGTAATGACTCAGGGAGATCCGGCCAACAGCACCGACATTTTCGTGACATGGTTGTACAAGCTTGCTTTCCGCTACGGCCAACTCGACATCGCGGCGGCGTTGTCGATTGTGATGTTCCTTGTTCTGCTCAGTTTTACCATCATTTATTCGGCCCTGGCGATGCGTGAAGAAAAAGAAGCCGTGGAATCGACTGGGGCTTCGGCGCCTGCTTAAGGGACGGATAGGCCGGCACTCGGTTAACTTCATTCCCGAAGCAGGACATGACCCATACAAAGAAAACGATTTTTTCGTGGTTGTGTCTATCGCCTCTGATCATTGTGATCCTCTTCCCATTTGCGGTGATGATTTCGACGTCCATCAAGCCGCGTGCCGAGATCCTGACCTTCCCTCCGGTCTGGCTGCCCAAAACTATCCGATTGCAAAACTTTGTCGATATGTGGCAGGCGGTCGGGTTTGGACGGGCCTTAGTTAACAGCATGTTGGTGAGTAGTTCGGCCACTATACTCTGTTTGCTTATTGCAGTTCCCGCCGCTTATGCGACCGCTTGGACCCGCTTCAGAGGAAAACGCCTGTTCCGGCAATTTTTGCTGATCACGCAAATGCTTTCTCCAGTGGTTTTAGTCTTAGGAATTTTCAGACTGATGGCGACTCTCGGACTGGTCGACCAACTTTGGGCGCTAGTTCTTGCCTATGCTGCCTTTAATCTGGCCTTTGCGATCTGGATGTTGCAGGCGTACTTCGGGACTATCCCCAAAGAACTTGAAGAAGCCGCCCGGCTCGATGGGGCCTCTACGGTACAAAGGCTCCGAATGGTGTTGCTGCCTTTGGCTGCCCCCGCGCTAGGTGTCACCGGTATATTTGTTTTCTTGTATTGTTGGAATGAATTCGTTTTGGCTCTCACCCTGCTCCGGTCAACCCCAAAATTCACGTTGACTCTGCAGATCTTTTCTCTAGTTGGCGGACGTTATTCGATCGAATGGGATCACGTCATGGCAGCAACTCTTCTCGCCAGCGCACCTGTCGCTATAGTTTTTGCGGGTCTGCAACGTCATCTGGTTCGCGGACTAGCCTTGGGCGGAGTCAAGTGAGGGAGCTCAAGTACGTTGGTCACAAGCTGGTCGATTTTGATTACCTTTAACCTTTAAGGATACAGAGGAAAGTGGGCCGCAATTTCCAAGGCCGCCGCGTTTTGCGGGTTATTCCGGAGGTCCGACCGTACCTGCTCTGGCCATATGTGGAGGAAGAAGGATGAGTGTTTTAGATCGCTTCAAATTAGACGGCAAACGACTTTTCGTTACGGGCGGAAGCCGTGGTCTAGGTCGGGCGATGGCGCTTGCTATTGCCGAAGCTGGCGCCGACGTCGTTCTTACTGGCCGAACCCAGTCTAGTCTTCAAACAACAGCGGAGGAAATCCGAACGCGTGGACGAACGGCGTGGACTATCCAGGCCGATATGGCCATTCCTGAGATGTGTGAGAAGGCTTGTGAAAGTGCGCTCGCCGAAATTGGGCCGATTGACATTCTGATCAATAACGTCGGAGACCGGCGAGAAGGCATGCCCATAGAGGTGGAAACACTCTCGACGTGGCAGCACTTTATCGACCTGAACCTGACCAGCTGCTTCTTGTGCACAAAATTGATTGGGGGAGCGATGCTCGCCCGAGGTCACGGGGGCCGGATTATCAATATATCTTCAATCAGTGCGATGATCGCGAACCATGGGATCGGGGGCAGACATTATGAGACATCGAAAGCGGCCGTGCTGCACTTCACCCGCGCAGTTGCGGCGGACTGGGCTCCGCACGGAATTACGGTCAATGCGATTTGCCCTGGCCTGTTCATGACCGATGCAAACCGTCGATGGGCTGAAACCAACCCTGAAGTCCTCGAGAGATTTGTCCAGAACACACCGATGGGACGGCCGGGTGAACCCGAAGAGCTTGGCCCCCTCGCAGTCTATCTCGCGAGCGACGCGGCCAAATACGTAACGGGCGCCGCTTATGTAATCGATGGGGGATATACGCTTTGGTAAACGACGACGAATAAACTTCGACTTGCTGTCGTTTGTTTCGGGATCTTTGGCCTGGATGCGAAAGCCTCGCCAGCTACGAGCGAACAGAACTTAGCCCTATACAGCTAATAACAAGCCAGCATCGCAGCAATTTGAAGTGTATAGAATAGCTTTAGCAAGGCCTGGCAAAGACCAAAGCTCGTTCATTTTTGCGCATAAATGTGATTTCTGAGTGACTGGTCGACGCTGGTTGGACGCTGCCCGAACGGAATTAGAAGTCTTCAGTTACTTGTCAGGTACTAACTCCATTTTTCAGTGAAAAGTTCGTAAGGAGTGCTGAATCCTGGTCTGCCAATTATCCTTTGAGAAGCAAACATGCATGGAATCAGAGACGCTGTCATGGGCACGATCGTTCTGCGTTGGATGCTTCATCGGCTAGCATACCTAGACCTGCTGAGATGGACCTTGCGTCAGGAGCTCACTCGGTCTCTTTTATCTCAGGCAACGGTTTCCTTCTCGGGCGGGGATTCATCACCGGTTTCACGCTGTTCTACTGGCATAAAAGTCCCCGCCACAACACAGCCTTTGCAGACCAGTCGCTGATCGCTGATCATTTTCTCCCCAGTCGCATCGATGTAAAAGTACTTTCCTTTCTCAATCGCAAGGACGGTTGCATCTCCCAATCCCCCAATGTGCAGCACGCCAAGTTCGGGCCGGCGCACCGCACGTGCCGGTCCCACAGTCGCGCGTTCTACGATGTCCCTCAGGGGTAAGCCCATTGCGAGGAACTTGGACAAGGTTACCAGCAGATCATAGGCAGGCCCTTCGATAGATAGAGCATGCACATCGCTGCTGATGACGTCGGGAAAAAAGCCCTGCTCCATCATTGCCTCGGCAGTGGCGAAGCAGAGCGAACCCATTCCGTGTCCGATATCGAAGATTACTCCCCGTTCCCTGGCCAGTAACGCCTCTTCGCGAATGCGACCCCTGACTAAGGGCGCGTTGGGAAAGGGTCTGAAACAATGGGTAAGAATGTCCCCCGGCCGCAGGCGATTCAAGATTTCCCGCAGACTCGGGGGAGGCAGGTCAATATGGGTCATTATGGGAAGGCCCAATTCCTCGGCCGCTTCTATCGCCATCTCCAGTGGAGTCATTCCACTTGTTCCGCCGGCAAGCCGCCCAACCCTGACCTTAATACCCACTATGGTGGCCGGATTTTCTCTCGCGACACGGATTGTCTCTTTCAGATCAAGAAGCCTGACGTCCGCACATTCGCCCACCATCACAGACCGGGAGAAGCCAAAAATGCCCGCAAAGGAAAGATTGAGGAAAGCCAGAATGCGAGGTTTTGACCGTTTGATTACGTGATGGAGGAAACCCTCATAGTTGCCAGGACCAGCGCTGCCTGCGTCAATGAAAGTAGTTGTGCCGCTGGCCCGAGCGACTATTTCAGCATCGACACCGAGAGATGTCCCACCCCAGTAAACATGAGTGTGAAGATCGATCAGTCCGGGAACGACAAAGCAGCCGTCCACTCGGCGGGTCTCGGCAGCCTGCGCTCCATCGACTTCTTTACCTATTCCGGTGATATTGCCACAAGCAAAAGCGATGTCGACCGGTT
>JAFAXJ010000127.1 GCA_019241095.1 Verrucomicrobiota bacterium
TCCTCGAGCTGGTCCTCTTCCATCTGTCCATGCCCAATACCGACTCGGGCCTCTGGACAAAGCATCTTAATTCTTTCTTGAACGCGTTCGATCGAATGCACCCGATTATGCAAAAAGTAGACCTGCCCATTCCTCTGAAGCTCCCGGGCGATAGCGTCCCGGATTATTCGCTCATCATAGGCGCAAATAACCGTTTCGACTGGCAATCTGTTCGGAGGCGGGGTTTCGATAACCGACATATCTTTTGCACCTACTAGGGAGAGGTAAAGCGTTCGCGGAATAGGTGTCGCGGAAAGTGTTAACACATCAATCAGTTTAAATTGTTCTTTAAACCTCTCCTTGTGTTTTACTCCAAAACGTTGCTCCTCGTCGACCACCACCAGTCCGAGTTGTTTAAACTCGATATCCGGTGAAATAACGCGATGAGTTCCGATGACAATGTCGATTGAGCCGTCGCGCAAACCCTTAATTGCCTTGCTTTGTTCGCGTTGTGACAGAAAGCGGCTCAGCATCGCGACCTGAACAGGATAGTCGGACATCCGGGCCTTAAAGGTATGATAATGCTGCTGGGCAAGCACTGTCGTGGGAACTAACATCACCACCTGTTTGCCGCTCATTACTGTTTTGAAAGCCGCTCGAAGCGCTACCTCTGTTTTGCCGAATCCGACATCGCCACAGATCAAACGATCCATCGGCTTCAATGATTCCATATCGGTCTTGGTCTCTTCGATAGCGCGCAATTGATCGATGGTTTCCTCGTATAGAAACGACGATTCAAACTCGTGCTGCCACCGTGTGTCAGAAGGAAAAGCGAAACCGGTCCGGGTGTTGCGTTCAGCCTGCAAACTGAGGAGCTTGGCCGCGTAATCGAACACGGCAGTCTCAGCCGCCTTTTTCGCCTTACTCCACCTGCTGTCACCTAGCACGCTGAGCGGTGGAAAGCGCCTGCCGATACCAACATAGCGCGATATTAAAAAAGCTTGCTCAAAAGGGACATACAACTTCGCTTCATCCGCAAACTCCAGCATCACGACTTGTTCAGTTCCATTAAGGCACTGCAGACCACGGTAGCGGCCGATGCCATGCTCAAGATGCACCACCAGGTCTCCTTCAACGAGTTCTGCGAAATCTATGGGCGATCCGCGCAGACGAGAACGCCTCAAAGCAAGCCGTCTGGCGCTCGGAGCTTTGTAGCGTCCGAAAATTTCAGCATCAGACAGGATTGCAAGTCTTATCGCGGGATAAACAAAACCACGCACCAACGAGCCCACGGCGAATTGGATGGCTTCAATGTCAACCTCATTGTCCTTCAGAATGTCTTTAAGCCGCTCGACCTCGCCTTCATTATGGCAGACAGCACAGAGACGCCATGATTCCTGAATCCATCCACGAAGTTGCTCCAGAGCGGTTTCGCGCTTGGCTTCCTCCACAAGAAAATCTCCGGCTTCGAAATCGTGAAAGCTGGTTTCAAAAAAGGCTGTCTCGAAATCCTCGACGGCATCGGCACAAGCTGCGCCGGCCATAATTTGCAGCTGCGCTTCTGCCAAAGCAGAATCGATCGATATCAGGATCTCACCGCGGCCGAAATAGTCACGAAGCCGAACAGGTTCGTCCTCAGGCTCTCCCACCAAAATTTCCACACGGTCAAGCGCCTGAATAGAGGTTTGCTCATCGAGATCAAATTCGCGGATCGACTCGATCTGGTCTCCAAAAAGCTCAAGGCGAATCGGCAACGTATGTTGCCACGAGAATACATCGATGATCCCACCCCTGACTGCAATTTGCCCTCTCGTGGTGACCTGTGAAATGTGCTCATAGCCTGCTTTCACGAGCTGTTCGACGAATGTGTCTCGTTCCAAAAAATCAGCCCGCCTGAAAACCTGTACCTGTTTCTGCAAGTTCCCCGGAGCGGCTACCAGATCGTCAAGCGAACGAGCCGTAAGTACCAGGACTGCGCGTTTATTCTCTGCAATCCGGCGTAGCGCCGCCAAACGTTCCGCAACGATCTCTGGATCTGCTACCGCACTCTCACTCACAGGCAGCTCAAGTTCAGGAAGAAATATGGCGTCAACCTGCCAGTTCATCAGGCCATTAAAAATCTCCTCCTGACGCCGCACATCTGGACAAACAATCCAACAAGAGCGAGACGCATATTGATTTACCAGGCACGCAGCTAAGAACGATTGGGCCCCTTGGCAGACGTGCTCAAATGGCAGATTGCTGTTTAGCCGTCGTTGAAAACTCTCAGAACGAGCAACAAAACTGACAAGTTCTGGAAACAGATTCACCATCTTCGATCCGCTTCTTCATCGCTTAATAATCCTAGCGACAGGTGCGGAGATAAGAACGCATGAAGGCACTCCAGCGGACGTTTGAAAAATTCGTGCACAATAACTGAGCCGCAAGCCCAATCTCTCGCTACTGGAAATTCAGTTCCCTGGTGATGCCGTACCTCTCGATTCGCTTGCGCAAGGTTGCGCGCGTGACCCCCAAAAGCTTAGCTGCTTTCACCTGATTTCCTTTGGTTCGCTTCATGGCGGATAAGGTAAATTCGCGCTCCAACCAGGGAAGAAGCTGCAAAGACGTATCGGCTGAAGCGGCATCTAACAACATCTCAACAGCCGTCTCCAAGGTAGGTTTAACTATCACATGGTTTCCAGCGTGCACCACGGACTGTTCTTCATCTTTCGGATCCTGACCCGTCAGACCCAAGGGAATATCTTTCGGCAACAGGACATCGCTGGTCGCCAAGACGCATGCCCGCTGGATGGTGTTCTCAAGCTCCCGCACATTTCCTGGCCAAGGATAATTTTCCATCAACTTGATAGCGTCCTCAGAAAGCTTGAGCTGGGGAAAATGCTTTTGAGTTGCGATCTTTTTCAGGAAGTATTCTGCAAGGATTTTCGTGTCCTCTTTTCTTTGTCGAAGCGGAGGAAGATGAATTCGAACAACGTTCAAGCGATAGAAAAGATCCTCGCGAAATTGCTTTTTCGTAACTTCTTGCTCTAAGGTTTTGTTGGTCGCCGCAATGATCCGCACATCCGTTTTGATCGTGGCATTCCCCCCGACCCTGGAAAACTCCCCTTCTTGCAGCACACGCAGGATCTTGCTCTGAACAGCGAGTGGCATATCGCCGATTTCGTCAAGAAAAAGTGTACCGCCGTGGCTCTGTTCGAAACGGCCAATTCGCTGGGTAGCCGCCCCCGTAAAAGCGCCCTTTTCGTGACCGAACAACTCGCTTTCCAGCAAGTTTTCTGGAATGGCGGCGCAATTGATCGCGATAAATGGCTCTGTGCTTCGATTGCCGTAATGGTGAATCGCGCGAGCAACAAGTTCTTTCCCGGACCCGCTTTCCCCAGTAATCATAACGGGCGCATCACTGTGCGACACCCGACCGATCATTTTGAAAACCTGCTGCATCGCAGGTGATTGGCCTACTAAGCTGTCCTGATATTGCTCGACAGTAAGTTGCGGTTTGAAGGCCGTTGCCGATCGCATCTCCGCCTGCGCGGTCAACGCTGCATCGACCACAGGTTTCATATTGAACGGCAACGATTCTTTTCGCAGAAAGTCAAAGGCCCCTAGCTTCATCGACTCGATCACGGTCTGAGTCGTCCCGAAGGCGCTCATTAGAATCACCATTGCATTAGAATCTCGTTGGCGAACACGCGCCAGCAACTCGAGCCCGCTGAACGGCATGAGATGTGTTTCCGAAATCAGCAGATCCGGGTTTTCCGCCAGATACATCCTGTATCCTTCGTCCGCACTCGTGCAGGTGATGACCTGTGTATTGGGCGTTTCCAGCTGGTTTTGAGCCCACTCTAAAAAATCCGTCTCAGGATCAACTAACAAAATCGTCTGCATTACTTTTTCTGCGCCATCATGTCCCCGGCAACCTTTACGATACGAGCGTATGAATCATAGCCCATATCTGTCTTGAGATTAAACGCCTCCGTAACGGCGCTGACGCTTAGCAAAGTGCTCAGCTGCCTCGAATAGATCCGTACGTTTGAAATCCGGCCAAAGTTTCTCCATCACAAAGATTTCGGTGTAGCTAAGCTGCCACAAAAGAAAATTCGAAACCCGCATTTCCCCTGAAGTACGAATCAGTAGGTCAGGATCCGGCCACCTGGAAGTGTAAAGGTACTGGTGAAACAATTCGGAATCGATCTGATCGACTTCCAGCGTCCCTTCGCGTACCTCCATTGCGACGCGCTTCACAGCATCAACGATTTCTGTTCTGCCGCTGTAATTGACAGCAAGGATCGTGGTCAGCTTTTGATTGAGACTGGTAGCTTTTCGCGCAGCTTCTATCTGTCTTTGGCAGTCTGCCGGAATTTGGCTCAAGCGCCCAATTGCCTCGAAACGCACCCCCATCGAACCCATCTCTTTCGTATATTCTATCAGAAATCTTTTAAGCAGGCCCATCAACGTTTCGATTTCCTCTTTTGGCCGCTGCCAATTGTCCGTAGAAAAAGCATACAAGGTCAAAACCTCAACTCCGAGATCAAGGCAGCCTTCCACGCATTCCCTGACTGCCTTTGCTCCTTCCAAGTGCCCTCGGCTTCTCGGCCAACCCCGTTGGCGGGCCCAGCGTCCGTTCCCATCCATAATCACTGCAATATGCCTCGGAGTCTTCGTCGACATGCCTCACCCTCTATCGAGAAATACCGCACATCTGAAACTGAATGCTTCTGAAACGGCGCCATCAAAGAGATTGTTCATTTGTCAATCCATCGAGCAGCCTGGACCGCTTCCGAGATGTGAAAAATTACGATAGAAGAATGGTTTACCCTCAGAGTTGACTATCAAAATAAAATCTTTCGCCACTTCGATCGAGCGACGCTTCAAACAAGAATCGTTTGAGCTCGACTCTGACCCACCCCAACAAGCATCAGTTTTGCTCCGGTGAGGTCGCAAATCCTGCGAAGATATTCTTGCGCGTTTACCGGTAAGTCTGTGAATGAACGCGCT
>JAFAXJ010000496.1 GCA_019241095.1 Verrucomicrobiota bacterium
AAAAAATGACTTAATTGCCGCGCCGTACTGAGCTGGACCCTGTGCTTGCTGCGAGCACACAGTTCCATCGCTATTGCGACTTACCGGCACGGCCACAGCACAAGGAAGTTAACGCTCTCAGTCCTGGATTTCATCCGGCGCTTCAGCTTGCTCATCCTGCCTTCCAGGCTCACGCGTATACAGGCCCGTTGAAGTCGGATCACTTCCATACACCGCTTCGTCGAGCATATGTAAACCAAGCAAATCCCAGCTTATGAAATCCCCCGGCGAACTCTCGGACCCGGTATCCGGATTATAGATTTCATGCATTCCCCCAATTCCCAGCATCTTACTAATAGGATTAACATCAATCGTTGGATTTTTGAAATCATTCACCAGCATAGCAATGGTTTTGTTTGCTAATTCTATGGCCTCATTCCGATACCCGTAGTTAAGCAGACCATGCATAAGTAGGTAATTTGAGATCACCCAAACCGGACCATTCCAATAGCTGAGCAAGGTATCTCTAAAAGTAAGATTGTAGTCTGGACTGGTGCGCGAAAGCGTACGGACGCCAAAGTTGGCCCAAAATTCATCCTTGTTCAACAAATGCCTATTGATGAGAATATAGGCTTGCCGCTCAGATGCGATGTGGTTAACAATCGGAGTTAAATTGGTCCATTCTGGAACCTTGATTGGCTTTCCGCTGTAGGGATTCAGATTATAGAAAGTACCATCGGCCTCGAACCACATTTTGTTCCGGATCGCCCTTTTAAGAGTAGCCGCTTTCTTGCGATAGGATTTGGCGTCAGCAGGAACGTTAAGATGGTCCGCAATACCGGCCATCGCCAAATATTCCCGGTACATGTATACCTGTAAATCCACACCCACTGTGTATCCCTGGATGGCGAAGCTCCGATCGATACCGCTCTCTACTTCGCTAGTCCAAAGAAAAAGACCATCAGACGTTTGTCGGTAGGTCTCCCAATAACTGATAAAATCCTGCAGATAAGTGTAATAATTGTACAGCCTTGGTTTGAGGACCTCCTGAAGATGCCCTGGTGGTACCGGGAGAGCGATAGTCAACCAGGAGAAATCGTTCTGTACCAGCGACGCCTGCAGCGCCATTTGCGCTAGAAAAGGTTTGCACTGGTCTGGAAGCGAGAATCCTTGGTATGGGGATAACTCGCGTGGGATGTAGCCGACGATGTTATAAAATCGACCGTTTTGGTCCAGGAAATTCTGAACCACACCAATGATAGGAGCGGTAACTTGTTTATAGAGAAGGGCGATTCCGACGAAATAAGAGTCCCAATCGAATTGGTGAAAATAGAACCCGCCAGGTATAATGTATGAATGCGAAAGATTTCGACCCAAAAGCTCCGGTGCTTCAGGCGGGTTCCTGGAGTCGGTAGGATCAGCGGGATTAATCGCCGGAACAGTGGGAGGTATTACAGGGGTATTAACAACGAGCGTTAGATCAGTAGCTTTTGCAACAAAAGATTGCAGCACCGCCTGATTGGAAAAGTCAGGAATAGCACCCGGTAGCGGAGGTGGTACGGGATCAGGGAGAACAGTGGAACTTTGAGCCGACGCGCAAAGGGTAGTCGACAAAAGTGTCAACCAGGCGATGCCTAAGTGTGGGGTTTTGGACATAGGGAATTCCTCGCAGTTGGGGGTAGAATTTATGATTTGTCCAGTTAATCAGGTATTGTCAAGTGTTCTAGGTGGGGACGCCAGCTCGGTTAAAACCACCATTTATCTTAATGGAGAGAGCCGCCGCGAGACCTGCTATCGCACTGCCGGAAACCACGCATCTAGTGCGAGTGATTCATGCATTTCAGCGTATCGATTTACTCAATCGCGTAGGCTATCAAGATGGCTAAGTTTTCCAAAAAGCGTTAAGGCAAGCCTTTTCAGATCGAATGAACGTTTGCGGGAGCTTGCTAATGCGGCGCGCCGCGTCAATCGAGCTGCGTTTGTGATCGGGCCAACTTCGGTTCAAGTCATCAAACACTCCTCTGAGCTTTGGATCATCGACATTGGGAAGAAACCCCGCGGCCTTCAGGCCGGGGTCGAGGGTCTCTTTCTTTGGTTTTGAAGATACTGTTGAATGAGCTCTAGCTGTTGATCGCAGAGAAAGCTCGGGCAATTCTTACTGAGCTTGCGAGCAGACTCTGAGCTCGCGCAGGGTTGCGGCTACCTGCGGCGGAGGAAAAATCATGCCTGAAGCAATGCCTTTTCTTCACCGATTAAAGCCTCTTTGCTGAAGGCAAAAATAACTGAGGTCCGGCCACTCTCTTTAATTAAAGACGGCCGCAGCAACCGCAAACTGAATTCAGGCAGAACGGCGTGCAGTTATATTGTTTAGACCCAAGGCCGAGAACTGACATAATTCGGCGATTGGAGTCTGCTCCTGTGAAATAGGGAACCAACCATTTATTCCGTGATGACGGATGACCTCCACAAAGCCAGCACGCTTCAGGACTTCGAAAAGGTATTCGTAGATAAATGGACTTTCCAGCGTGCCAAAGCGCTCTATCTATCTCCGAATCCCAGAAGGCAGCCTGCTGAGCGTTCCCGTGGATCCAGTTACTCTCGCCGGAGATACACAGGTGCCCACCGGGCTTTAGTAAACGGAAGGCTTGTCTTGCGGCCAGATGTTCATCAACAAGATGGTGGAATGACTCGGAAAAGAGCATTCCGTCTGCGATCCCATCGGGAAGCTCGCATTCTTCCAACGTTGTCTGATGACATCGCACATTTTGTAACATCTTCGATGTCATGCCACCGCAGAAACTCAGCAACATTTTGGCGTGCGACCTCGACCATTGTCGCGCTCGGTTCGATACACTCGACCCTATAGGCCAGACCAGCGAGCAAACGGGCAATCCAGCCAGCCCCTGAGCCAATCTCTACAACGCATGTCTGCGGCGACAGGCGAAGCGCCTGGAGTGCATTAAGCGCCTGATGCATGCAGTTAAAGAAGGATGGACGACCGAGATGCCAATCGAATTGCTTCTGTCGCAAGCCTTAGCCTCATTCGGGGTGAACTCACGCGGGTAGCGCTCGCCTTTGACACGGAACGACGAAAGATTCGTAGACTGATCTCCAAGGTATCGTGCAGGTCCGTTGAAAGATCCAGAGTCGATTTCCACTAATGCAGTTCAGTTTTTGCCTCGACCAGATTTGCACCGTTCCAGCTTGAAACTGATAAGGCGTTCAGAAATTTCCCATCGTTTGCGGCTCGATTACGCCGAGCAAGCCTTGCCAAATGCTGAAAACATTGGACCTTAGGCAAACGAGTACCATGTTCTACGAATTTCGCAATCAGAATTGCCAATCTGCTAGTTTCTCGTAAAAGCTATCGGAAAGCATGTTGCGCTTTGAAATAGGACGAGCATGGATTCGTAACTTATGAATTCTAGAATTGCGTTGCCACAAAGATCAGCGTTGCACGTTTTGGATGCTGTGGGCTATTTGCAAGCAACTCCTATCCTCAATTGAGAGTCTTGGTCCAGGCGTGAGATTTATGGCTTAATCCCATGCGAATCGCGCTTTGTTCGTCCTACGTGCCTTTTGTTAACGGGGCAGGGCGATTCATTGTCGAATGGCTCGATCAGAAACTCCGAGAACACGGCCATCAAGTCGAGTCCATTTATCTGCCATTCTCCGATGACCCTCGACACTTACTGTCCCAAATGACAGCTTTCCGATCCGTTACGATAGACGGTGTTGATCGGGTCATCTGCTTTCGGCCTCCGTCCTACCTGGTGCGCCATCCCAACAAGGTGCTCTGGTTCTTACATCATTTTCGCGGGTTTTACGATCTATGGAACACCCACGCGGGGCCGCCGCACACGCGCTATTACGAAAATCTGCGACGCACAATTTTTCGAGCCGATGGGGTTGGTTTAAACGAGGCTCGCGGAGTTTTCACGAATTCCCGTGTCGTTCAGAGGAGGCTAAAGACCTTTAATAATGTGGACAGTTCCGTCTTGTATCCGCCCCTGTTTGATCCCACGATCTACGCAAATGCAGGTTATGGAGAAGAGGTGGTCTACGTTTCTCGCGTGGTTCCCCATAAGCGCCAACATCTTTTACTGGAAGCCATGGCGCACACGAAAACCGCAGTCAGGGCGCGAATCTGCGGTGTAGGCGACGTCGGCGGGACGTATGCTGAAGAGTTGTTACGTCTGGCGTCAGAGATTGGCGTCTCCGAGCGAGTCTCAATCGAGAATCGATGGATCTCTGAAGACGAGAAGCGCGACATCATCGGCCGGTCTCTAGCCGTTGCCTATTTTCCAATCGATGAAGATTCGTACGGCTATTCCTCGCTGGAAGGTGCGCACAGCTGCAAACCCTTGATCACTACTACGGACTCCGGCGGCGTTCTTGAATTCGTGAGTCATGAGCGCAACGGATTGGTGTGCGATCCTGATGCGAAAGCGATCGCGAAATCGCTAGACCGGCTCTACAGCGATCGTAAACTGGTCGAGGATCTTGGTTGCGAGGCAAATAGGACTATCGAAAAGTTGCGCATAAATTGGGATAGCGTCATTCATCATCTTCTAGCTTGAACGTCCTAATCGTAAATAACATGGCGCCCTTCGTGCGAGGTGGGGCCGAAGCGTTGGCTTGCCACCTGAGCGCGCGCTTAAATGCGACTTCAGGTGTGCAGGCTGAAATTTTGCGAGTCCCTTTCTCGTGGGAGCCGTTTGAGCATTTAGCGAATGAGATTTTTCTGAACCGTACACTGCAGCTTCCTAATGTGGACAGAGTGATCGCTCTGAAGTTCCCAGCCTACTTAATTCCGCATGATTTAAAGATCTTGTGGTTATTGCATCAATTCCGGCAGGCTTATGATCTGCGAGATCGAGGTCAATCAAACATTCCTGATACCCCAAGGGGAGAAAAGATTATGGAATTGGTTCGTCGTGCTGACGCCCAGGCTTTTTCAAAATGCCGCAGGATCTTTACCATTTCCAGAGTCACTCAGGAACGATTGAAAAGATACAACGCGTTTGACTCCGAGGTGCTGATAACGCCGATGAACCATCCGGAGATGTTCGTGAATCGTGGAGATAATGGATACATCTTTGCTGGCGGACGAATTAATTCTAGCAAACGCCAATACTTATTGGTGGAGGCAATGGCACTCACGAACTCCTCTGCCAGGCTAATTGTGGCCGGGCCGCCTGATACCCCTGGTGACGCCGATCGTTTACGAGACACCGTTGAACGGCTCAAGCTTGAGGACCGGGTGGTGCTGGATTTCGGATTCCATCCTGTTGAAAAGATTGCTGACTACGTAAACCGTGCCAGAGCATGCGCTTACCTGCCGGTCGATGAGGACGGAGTCGGTTACGTTACCATAGAAGCTGTGTCGGCCTCCAAACCTGTTATCACTCTCAGCGATTCCGGCGGAATTCTGCAATTGGTAGTCGATAACGAAACCGGGTACGTCGTGGAACCTGATGTAAAAGCCCTGGCAGATGCTCTTGATTCGATTTGGTCCGACCCTGGTAATTCTAAGCGAATGGGAAAGGCGGCCCTACTTCTATGGGAGTCACTTAATGTGACCTGGCCTGTAACAGTCGAAAAGCTGCTCTCATGAAGATTGCATGGTTCTCTCCTTACGGCCCAAATTCCGCGATTGCTAAGTTCAGTTCTTTGGTGGTTGACGCGTTGGCTGCCCGTGATCATTCTATTACGTTAGTTTCCTCCGATAGTCATCAATTGGGCGAGTATCGCCGTCCCCCACCCACGGTCCAACTCCTGCACTGGTCAGTTTTCGGGAGTGATCGCGACCCTGCTAGTGGTTACGATCTTTTCGTCTATAACATTGGTGACCATTTCGCAAATCATGCCGGCGTGCTGAGTTTTGTCGATCGCTATCCCGGTGTTTGTATCTTTCATGATTTTTACATAGTTAATCTTTTCCTCGGGTGGTGTTCGAGCACCTGCAATCGAACAGCCGCGCATTCTATTGTAACTTCGCTTTACGGCGAAAAGGTGGCGAAGGAATTCTGGGATCGCGGCGCGGACGTGGATTTTCAAGACTGGTGTGTTTCTCACGCCCCGATGACTGGTTGGCTGGCTCGCAAAGCGCTTGCTGCGGTCGCACATGCGCCGTTTTACGAGTTGCGCCTAGCGGAGTGGTGTGCTGGTCCGGTCGACGTCATTCCGCTGGCTTACGCCGCGCCCGAGGACGCTTCGCATATCCAAGTACAGGGTCAAAACGGGTGTGTACGCATCCTAACGGTAGGGAGGGCTAATTCCAACAAACGAGTGGAATCAATTGTCCAGACGATAGCAAGTTCAGCCGTCCTTCGTACCCGCTGCGAGTACGATGTGGTAGGGGAAATCGATGCCATGGAAAGAACCAGGCTGCTCTTGCTTATCGACCAACTCGGCCTGCACGGCCTGGTACATTTGCACGGACCCGTGAGCGATTTCGAACTGCGCTGGCGATTTGCTGAGGCGGCCATTGTTTGCTGTCTAAGATGGCCAGCGTTGGAAGGAGCCTCTGCTTCGTGCATTGAAGCCATGTCGTACGGCAAGGCAGTCATCGTTACAGATACCGGCTTTTACGGCTCAATTCCTTCAGATCGTGTGATGAAAGTGAGAGGCACACACGAAATAGAGGATCTCACGCGGCACCTGGAGATGCTGGTGGTCAATCGTGGTGAAAGAGAAATTTTCGGCAAAAGGGCTCGGGAATGGGCTCTGTTCGAATATGCGCCCGAAGTCTACGCTTCAAGGATTGAGCCGTTATTAGAGGCAGCTCTCGTGGAAAAACCTGCTATCAACGCACTCATGCAAATAGGTGCGAACCTCCGAGCCATGAGCGCGAAGCCTGACGAGCCGATCGTTCAGCAAGTCAGTTCCGATTTTCGCTCACTGTTTTTTGGGAGCGAGAGCCGTGTCGACACATTCAAGTGGATTTCCAATATGCTTCTGGAGCAGGCATCGCAGACTCAGCCGGATGGCAATGTGTCGCAGCCACCTTCGCAAGACTTTCCCGGGGAGCCTGCGCTCAGTCCGTCTTTGGGGGTAAAGCGGTTTGTGAACGGATTTTTGCCGGTGCCTGGAGATGCACCTTCTTTAATGAAATTCCGGTCAGATTCCGAACGCAGCCCCGGCGGGCTGCTTCCCGGCTCCGCCGCGACTCCAGATAAAGCTTCGTTTAGCCGATTCGTGGGACGCTGCACAGAGAGTATCCGAACTCTACTTAAGCGCTATTCTCTCAGGCACTTCATCTTCCTTTGTGCGGAGCCGATTCTTTCGCATTTGAGAAGCTATCTCAGTGGAGACTTGTTATATCTGACACAGAGCGGACTCCAGCGCCTGGTTGAAATCGAACAATCTGTCGAGACTTTACGACAGTTGACGGATGAGATCCAAAAGCGCACCGAAAGGCTCGCTTTCGTCGAGGGTAGCGTCGGTGCATTGCGAGAGCAGGCCAATGAGATCCAAAAGCGCACCAGTAGGCTCGCTTTTCTCGTTAATAATGTCGGAGTTCTACGACAGCAGGCCGACGAGATCCAAAAGCGCACCGAAAAACTCGCTTTTCTCGAGGATACGGCGGTTCGCCTGACGCGTTTCCAGCCACAGCTTGCGAACGCATGCCGATTCGTCGACCTGCTGGTCAACCGTAATGTTCTGGTTCTTCGGAACGAACTGCTCGCGCGGACGCCGCACGGTTATCTTTTAGCGCCGATAGACGACCCTGCCCTCGCGGCATTGCTGATGGAAGGGGTCCTTTGGGAGCCGGAGATATCCGCACTGCTCGACCTCATCTTGAAAGCAGGCATGACTTTCGTCGATGTCGGCGCCCACATTGGACTTCACACCTTGCATGGCGCCAGGGTGGTTGGATTGAGCGGCGCGGTCATTGCCTTCGAACCCACGCCGACGGTATTTCGGTTGCTGCAAAGATCGGTTAACCTAAATGGCATAGGCGCCATTTGCAGATGCTTGAATCTCGCATTGTCTGTCTCTGAAGGAATGGCGGTGTTTCATGTGTCTGCCGTGTGCGGCGAAAATTCGCTCTATCGACTGGGCGACGAGAAAGAAAAATCTGAACTGCAAGTCAGAACGGCCAGTTTAGATAGTGTGCTTCAGGAAGCCCAGCGGATCGATGTTGTTAAGATAGATGTAGAGGGCGCAGAGCTTGATGTACTGGAGGGTATGAAGCATATCCTGGCCAAGCACCGGGACATCTTACTCATTGTTGAGTACGGTGTGGTGCATCTGAAACGCCTTGGAACCAAGCCTGTCGATTGGTTCAGCCGGTTCTTCGCTCATGGTTTGACTCTGTTTGCTTTCGATAAGCAAGCCGACACTTGGCGTGAGATAGCTGAAGAGAAGGCGAGCGAGTTGCCTTCCGGCAACGTTGTGTTTGTCAGGCTCGGAACGAGCCAATGGAGCATTCTCAAGCAGCATGAACTGTGATTCGGTTCTCCTAGAGCCGGATCTGATGGACGCGGGGGGACCGAAATCGTACTTCTATGTTTTCGCAACGAATAAATGAACTTGGGATATGGCAACGAAAAGTCAGTGTATTCGGGCACGTATTTAACACCTGCAGCCTCGATCGGTTGGCAAGCCTCTACTTGCACAAAACCGGGCTTCTTGGCGGGTCGGAAGTCGCGATCCTTCGACGAATGGTAAGCAGCGGGATGACCGTCGTCGACATAGGCGCCAACCAGGGTCTCTATACGCTTTTGCTCGCCGATTTTGCTCGGCCAGGAAAGGTCTTCGCTTTCGAGCCACATCCTGTTCTCTATGAACACCTTGTTACGAATGTGCGTGAAAATCGGGTCGAATCCGTTGAATGCTCTCAGACTGCAATCTCAGATTCCTCGGGTTCCCTGACTATGCGACTTGGTCGGATTAATTTAGGGAACAACTATGTTGTCGCGGCTGGAGCAAACGGCTCGGCTGACCTGGAAGTGAGGGCAGCTACACTGGACGAGCTATTTCAAGAAACAAAAGTCGATTTCCTGAAAATAGACGTACAAGGATGGAAGGCAGCGGCGTTGCAGGGCGGACGGAGCTTATTAGAAAGAAACCAAGATATCGTCCTCTTAAAGCGATGTGCCACGACATAGAGTCGGTCGCCTTTGATGAATACTGAATTAAGATGGCCCCCGGTTTGATCGGGAGAGATCCGATCTCAGCGCGACTCAGAAATACGCGCTTCATGGAAAAAACCTGGTTTAAGCACATCAACAACAGTCACGCAGTTTCTGCCTGTATTTGAGCAAACTAACCCGGATATTTCATCATGAGAGCAAAAAAGTAGCGAAGTTTTTAAGGTAACCTGCTAGGATCGAGGGGCTTAAACAAGATCAACAGGAAAACTTCGCTAATGACAGATTGTAAGCAAT
>JAFAXJ010000336.1 GCA_019241095.1 Verrucomicrobiota bacterium
GCTCCAGCCCCTTGGAAGATGGCCCCGATGGTCGACACCATATTCCAAAAATCCCAACCTCGGTCGCCATGGTATGTGTAGATTCGTCTTGGCATACCCATGATGCCAAGAAAATGTTGAGGATCGAATGTTAGATGAAATCCTAAAGCAAACAGCCAGAAATGCCACAACCCTAACCTATGACTTAGTATCCGGCCGAAAGCTTTCGGATACCAATAATACAGCCCTGCGAAGACGGCGAAAACCAAGCCGCCTATTAGCGTGTAATGAAAATGGGCGACTACGAAATAGGAATCATTCAGTTGCCAGTCAAATGGGGCAACACCGAGCATCACGCCTGTCAAACCAGCGATCAGGAATTGAAAAATAACTGCAATCGCAAATATCATTGGCATCTCAAAACGTATTTTTCCGCCGTACATCGTAGCTATCCAATTAAAGATCTTGATTCCGGTTGGGACGGCAATCGCCATTGTAGCGATCGCAAAAAAGGTCACCTGAAATGAATTCATGCCGATGGTGAACATGTGATGTGCCCAGACGCTCGCGCTCACAAAGCCGATCATAACCGTAGCAGCTACCATCATGGGATAACCGAAGATCGGTTTTCTGGAAAATACTGGTATCACTTCCGAGATGATTCCAAACCCAGGAAGAATCAGAATATAAACTTCTGGATGCCCAAAGATCCAAAAGAAGTGGTACCAAAGGATTGCTGAACCCCCTGCTTGCGCGTCAAAAAACTTGGCTCCCAAAAAACGCTCTAAGGTGAGCATAATCTGAGCTGCTGAGAGCGGCGGTATAAAGAGAACTACCAGAAACATGGTAACGAGGATCAACCATGTGAAAAGTGGCATTCTATCCAGCGTCATGCCTCTGCACCGGTAACAAAGGATCGTTACCATAATGTTAATCGCTCCGGTAATCGTACCGATCCCGGCAACTAGTATGCTGATCGACCAGAAATCCACATTGCTTCCTGGATTATAAGTTTTGGAAGCTAGTGGGTTTATTCCTATCCATGCGATGTCCGGTGCCGCTCCAACTCCATAAAGACCTGCGCCGATTACAAAACTGGAGTAAAGCAGGCAACCACCAAAAAAGGTTAGCCAGAATGAAAACGCATTCAGGCGCGGGAAAGCCATGTCGCGAGCGCCAATCTGAAGCGGGACTACGTAATTGGCGAGCCCGAAGATCATCGGCATTCCCATGAAGAACACCATGGTCGTCCCGTGCATGGTGATTAACTGGTTAAAAACCTCAGGCGACACCATGTGATTGTCTGGAACCGCCAATTGAATGCGAAATATTGCAGCCATCAGCCCGGCAAAGACAAAGAACAGCCATGCCGTGCCCAGGTACATTAGTCCCAACTTTTTGTGATCTACGGTGAAGACCAACTCTTGAAGCCACTGAGTTGCAGCACCCTTTTCCTCACCTGGTCTTGTAGGGATCTCCTCCGTTTCGACTGTAACAACGGGAACTACGTTAGCCATGGTCTTATTTCAATGCTTTGAGGTACGCCAACAGATTATTTAATTGAGTCTCATTCAGCTGCATGTTCGGCATCAAACAACCGGGTTTAACGGCTTGAGGATTTCGTAGCCATGCTCTCAAATTTGATTCGTCATTTTTAACAACACCCGACCCTAGCGTTTCCCGGTTTCCAAAGTGTGTTAGATCAGGACCGAAAGTTCCACTCGCCTCAGTACCTTTAATCGCATGACAGCTGCCGCAGGAGCTCAGAAGAAATTGGTGGCGTCCAGCATCTACCTCAGAAGGCGTTTGCGCGGGTTTTTTCTCATTGTCTAACCAGCGCTGAAAATCGTCCGGACTACGCACAATCACTCGTAATAACATGTTAGCATGCTGCTCTCCGCAAAGTACGGTACAATTACCAACGTAAGTCCCCTGAACGCTTGGCTGTAGCCATAAGCTGTTGGAATGATTTGGGACGGCCTGTAATTTGCCGCTCAGTTCAGGAACCCAAAAACCATGAACCACATCAGCCGATTCTAAAGTAAGCTCGACGGGACGGGGCGCACTGAGGTAACTGACGGGCACATTCAGCTCGTTGGCCGTAGTTACCTTATCGTCTGTGTACTGATACTCCCACCAGAACCTATGACCTACCACTCGGACGCGAATCGGATTGCCGGTAGGTTGATGATTTTGAATCTCGCCGACTGTACGCGCAGTGACGAGAACTAGAACTATGACAATCATGATCGGGGGAACGGTCCATGCCAATTCAATGGCAGTACTTCCATAGACTTGAGGCGGTTCCAGAGTGTCATCCTCAGAACCTCTGCGCCGATAACGCCATACCCCGAAGAAAAGAAGGAACGTAACGATTATGAAGATCCCCAGGCAGATCAACATGGTCAGCAAACCTGCGTCGTTGATCAACTGTGCAGGGGTCGAGGTGGGATTAAAGATATTCTGGACAGACCGAACCTCTTCGGTCTGAGCCATTAGCGGACTCGAAAACAACCCATACGCTGCTGCAAACAGCGCGGAGAATCTAGGGAGTTGCCTCAACCTCAATCCCGGAACGCTGTCGTAGATTGGCTCCAACCTCCAATAAGGCAGCACATACCGGTCGCCTCGGCAACGCGACTCTACCGCGCGAAACTTTCCGACGAAACGAGCCAGCACCGGCGCCTGACACCCACCGAGAAACTCTCCTTTAACCTCAGCCCCGTTTTTTGCGAACGTCCTGTACGGCATAGTTGGGTAGTCAGTGGTGACCCGGACCGCTCAAGGGCGGCCCCCGGATGCGTTCCCGACCGACGAGGGATAGTAGCAAAGTTAA
>JAFAXJ010000368.1 GCA_019241095.1 Verrucomicrobiota bacterium
TTTAACAGCTCGGCCCAGGATCGAAGGTAAAGGACGACATGTTCCCGATTGTTGCGCTCCAGATGCCGAAAACCTCCTGGTAAATTTTCGAGGATCGTCCGTTGTGACAGATCTTCGAGATCGCGTAAATCCAAAGGTGTTAAGCCGATCTCAAACAGAGTGTCAATCACGCGGTCAAACAGCATGCCGGTTTGAGGGCAAAAATCGTCGGGTATCTCGCTCCACTCTGCAAAAACTCGATTGGCCACTCGATGAATGTCGGCCGCCCGTAAGCGTGTAGCCGTTTGAGCGACATGCCCGCAATTACATTTTCCAAAGTGACTCCATTGATATTCAGCTCCTGCTTCTAATCGCTCCGCTGTTTCTTCCAATATGCGGGCAAGGACAAAACTCGGGATGGCCATAGTGTGAAGTTTACAGAGCCAAGCGCAAAACAGCAAACCCCGGAACGATGTCAGAATGCAGGCGCCGCGACAAAGTTGCGATTGCTAGTGTCATTCCCAGATTTGCCGAAATAGGGTTTTCGAGCTTTGTTGATTCGTACCGGCTCCTCTACGGCGAGAGTGTCCGATTTTGATCCGTTCATGTCACAGCAACTTGAGAAAATCTTGGCGCATGCCGAACGTGGACTCGCTACCGAAGGCAAAAGGCGGCTGCGCGAAAGGCTTGACCTTTATAAACGCTTTCTCAAACTAGAGGAGCATCGAATTCGCCTAAAACATTGCTCTGGCGCCGGAGGGCTCGAAATAGTGCGTGATCGAGCAGTTCTGCTGGATGTCCTTCTTCGGCATCTTTTTGCAGGTTCTCTGGAATGTTCGATGTACGAGATTAGAGTTCCGCCAATCGCTTTATTGGCTATCGGTGGGTATGGCCGCGGTGAACTGAGCCCTTATAGCGACGTGGATATTCTTTTTCTGCATGATGGAGATGAACTTGGTTCCGGTGCTGCGGAGGTGATTGAGCAGATCCTTTATATGCTTTGGGATATCGGGTTCAAGGTTGGGCACGCCACTCACTCCATTGATGAAGCCGTCAATCTTGCGAATAAAGATATCCAGACAAAAACATCCTTGCTCGAATCGCGATTTCTGGCCGGCGATTTCCGCCTTCACGCAAAGTTTCGGCAGGAGTTTTTTGAGCAGTGCGTTCGAAACCAGGTTAATCACTATTTGAAATGGCGGACGGAAAATCAGGAAGACCGGCATCTCAAATATGGGGGCTCGGTCTTCATGCAGGAACCGAATCTAAAAAATTCGTGCGGGGGGTTGCGCGACTATCATAACCTTCAATGGATATGCTATTTTCGCGAGGGCGTAATGAATACATCGAAGCTCGTCGAGCGAAAGTATATTTCCGAAAGTGATCGTCGTTCGCTTGATCGTGCTTACGACTTTATATTGAGAGTCCGGACTGAATTGCACTACTTGGCGAAGAGGGCAGCAGATGTTCTAACGCTTTTTTATCAGGGCCAAATCGCTAACAAGTTTAATTATCCCCAAAAGAATATTTTGCGTCGGAGTGAGGAGTTCATGCGTGATTACTACCAGCATGCTCGCAAAATCTATCTGACTAATAAGGAGGTTACGGAACAGTTTCTTCTACCTGTTGTTTCTGAGAAAGAGGAACGCCCGGTATTCGGATTCCTGGCTAAACTTAAATATAAGACTGAGCATTTCGACGGGTTCTATTCTGCTAACGGGTTTATCTATCCTGAAAACAACGACGTGTTTCATCAAGACCCTTACCGACTGATGCGGGTGTTCCTTCACGCGCAACAGAGGGAGCTGGAACTCAGTCCGGAGTTGCAGCAACTTATTCGCCGCCGAACACGTCTGGTTAACCGGACTTTTGAATATTCACGAGCCGCACGAGAGACTTTCCAAGCGATTCTATCGCGCAAAGGGTCAGTCGGAAGAATACTCCGAATGATGCACGAGGTCGATTTTTTGGGCCGTTACATCCCGGAGTTCGGAGATTTGACGTGCCTGGTGCAACACGAGTTTTTCCATCGCTATACCGCCGATGAGCATACCTTAGTATGCTTAGAAAAGCTCGATACTTTGCTAGATACCACAGATCCAAAGTTGGCCGCCTATCAGGCACTCCTACAGAAATTGGAGGATCCCTACACACTGAACCTGGCATTGTTACTGCACGACACTGGAAAGGCCTCAGGCGCCAGGCATCACGCAGAGGCTAGTGCTTTAAATGCGCAAAAAGTTGCAGCTCGTCTTCAACTATCGCCAGAGAGAAGACGCAAGTTAATCTTGTTGGTTGATCATCACCTGACACTCTCTGAAATTGCGCAACGTCGTAACTTGGAAGATCCAGCCACCATTGCAGATTTCGCAGAGATTGTTCATAGTCCTGAAAACCTGGAGGCGCTCATGTTATTAACCTTGGCTGACGGCCAGGGCACGGGAGGGCAAAATTGGTCGGACTGGAAAGAGTCGCTTGTTTGGCAGCTATATCATGCCACCTCGAGTTATCTCCACGATAAAAGAGAATTTTTCAGGGATCGCCGGATCGAACGTGAACAGCTGCAGCTGGTTGCTGCAAAGAGAATGGCAAAGGATTATGGTGAAGAGATTGAAGTTCATTTTCAATCGATGCCAGACCGCTATTTTCAACGGCATAATTTGACGGAAATTATCGGTCATATCC
>JAFAXJ010000404.1 GCA_019241095.1 Verrucomicrobiota bacterium
GGTCCGGAAGTTTTCTTTTTTCTGGCGTACTGATCTTCCATCTTCTGTCCGTTATTAGCTCTGGCGATCAACATGTCATTTTCGACGCAATTTGAGGTGAATTTTTCCACGGTATTTGATCTGCTGACTTGCTGGTGCGAGAACTGACATCGCTAGCCGAGCCAGACCAGAAGATTACACCCCATCGTTACAGGATCCGGCCACCAAACCTGGAAGACAAAAGAGCGTTGGGCACGGTGGCGTCGTAAACCCAATCGTCTTGCTGTGCATTCGACGCGCCTGGCGCCTTTATAACCGACTCACGATCACGCCAATTAGCGTGAAAATTCGGCTCGAATATTTGAAAACTTACAAACCACGCACAGAACACGCTGGTGTCGCCGGGCACGTTCGCTTATATGATGACTATAAACGCTTTATGGCCTCACGCATGGGCGTGGGGACCGTGTTGATGGAGCCGATGCATGGCCTTGATAGAAACGATCACCCTCGCTACTGCAGCTAATCTCATCTCTAAGAGCTACCCGGCCCTTGCCTCGGCGGCGTCCAAATGGGTGCTCTCGAAGCTTAAGAGCGGCGATGGGCGCGTAGAGGTAGAGACCCCCATCAAGATCGCCTTCGATGCGGACGATCTACGCACGGTTGAAACGAGCTTGCGCCACAAAGGTTCGATCGGAGTCGGCCAAGACGAACCGCCCCGTGTCCAAGACGTCGAAAGGCTTAAGGTCGTTTTGGCTTTTCAGGCGCTGTCGCGAGCACACGCACGTCTCGAACCGTTGGTCCCGCAAGCGAAGGCTCGGTACCTAAAGGCCAAACGCCTTCGCATCGCAGGATCGGTTTTGGCGCTTGCCAGCAATGTAACAGTGCTGGGAACGTTGGGCCTGCAAGACAAAACGGCCACGACCGCAGCGGCGATCGTCGCTCTTTTAGTTTCTGCGCTGAAGTTGTTCGAGGACTACTTCGTCGCCGGGATCACTGGTGACAAGCCGCAGCGCCTGCTCGAACTCCTGGTTCAAACAAATCAAATGCAGCTTGAGATGACCGAGCTATTGCACAAGTTTCGCACGCTTACCACGGAAGGTGCGCCTTTCGCGAGTTATCCACTCTCCGATGCCGACCGGTTGGTGGCCGAGGCTGCCAAAGCGATCCCCGAGATGGATCTTGTCACAGGATGAGCCAGCCGGCTTTTGCGCGAAGGCGGACGGATCGAACCTTTTAACTTCTCTTGTCCTTACAGGGAACCTTTCATTCCCAAGGCGCTTACGTTTGAACTACTTGAGAGGATTTTGGCGGACGGAACTTCTGGTATGGCGTGGCGATACCGGTAATGCCTCAGCCTGGTGGTGAGGCGCCTGGCATCACAGTTGGTTCGGGAGCAACCACCGATTTTTCCCATGCCGATCATCTCGGCAGCGCTTACGGCGTATTTAACGCATCAGCTGCTTCAGAAGAGGGGGGCCGGCAACTTTTGACACGTAAGTCCAGGAGAAGATCGGGAGCTCTTCTTTCACTAACGGATCAAAAATCCCGAATAAATTTTTGCGATTCGACTTGCATCCCGAAAAACTTCTCGTATTCATTCACGTTACTTCTTTATATAAATTAAAAGAAGTTGCTTACAAAATACTAAAAAGATCCCTGAAAGTAGAAAGAAGAGAGTCCCACATGAGATATTCCGGTATCGCAGGAGCTATAGCGCTTCTGTTTGCCAATTCTGTCGTCCGCGCGAATGCGGACCCAATCGACATCAATTTCGGCCCCTATTGTAACGCCGACGCGAAAGAAGCTTTAGCTCTAAAAGCCTCTCCTGATTCAATTAAGGGAAAGGTAGGCTTTGCAGTTGCCTCACTAACGTTCCCGTATGGCGTCGCGCTAAAGAATAGAACCGAGGAGGCCGCAAAAAAATACTTCCCTCACATGGACCTTCAAGTGGGCGACGGGCGAAACGACGCGAGCATTCAATCATCTGTCGTCGACAATTTTATCGTCCAGGGCGTGAAGGTGCTGATCATTAACGCCGTTGAGAAAGATGCATTGGCTCCCGCGGTCAAACGCGCAGTAAACGCCGGAATAAAGGTAGTTGAAATTGATCGAACGGTAAGTACACCGGTGCTCACGACTATCAAAGCCAACGACCTCGATCTCGGTTTGAATGCCGGAAAGGAACTGGTTTCCGTTCTTGGGGGAAAAGGAAATGTTGTTGAGCTGCAGGGAAGTCCATCAGCTTCTCCAACCATTGACAGACACAAAGGATTTCTGCAGGCGATAGCCGGTTCACCTGGCATAAAGCTTATCGCGAGTGAACACGCGGATTACGATCAGGCAAAAGGACTGCAGGTCATGGAGGACCTTTTGCAGAGATTTCCCAAAGGTAAGATTGACGCACTGTTCACTCACGCGGACGTGATGACATTTGGCGCCCTTCAGGCCATTAAGGCGGCCGGGAGACAAGAAATTAAAGTATTCAGTATTGATGGTCAGGAAGCCGCTTTTCAGGCGATCCAGAAAGGGGATATTGTCTCGACAACGGTATATCCAGTGGTTGCGCCAATGGATGTTGCCGCTGCAGCGAAGGCCTTGGCTGGAGAATCCATGCCCGAGTTCATCAAATTGGAGTCTCCTACTGTCACAAAAGAGAACGTCAAACAATTCTTAGGAACGACCTACTAAAACTTCAAGAAGACCAAGCACTATGGCAATGAGACTGTCCTTTAACACCTGGCCTTACGCAAGTTTTCCGGTATGGGTTCCGGCGTATACTCTCGAAGATACAATCCAGCGAATAGCTAAGATTGGATACGAGGGGATCGAGATCGGGGCCGGAAGCCCGCATGCTTATCCGCCATGTCTCAGTAAAGAA
>JAFAXJ010000515.1 GCA_019241095.1 Verrucomicrobiota bacterium
GAGATAGCTCAGAAACCCGAGATAACTCAGAAACCCGAGATAACTCAGAAAACTGAGGTAGCTCAAAAAACTGAGGTAGCTCAGAAAACCCCGGACACCTCTGTGATCGAAGACGGTCGATTTCGTCCGGATTCGTCGAAGGATTCCGCAGCCCCTGCGACCAGCCCCGAGCAGGCAGCCAATTCAGATCGCACAACGTCGGATCAGAATACGCTGCAGTTAACCTCTGAGCCAGCTACTCATCAGACTCATGTGACTCAACACTCCCATCGATCGCGAACTCATCGTTGGCCTTTGCAGCCATTCGAACCGCAATCCAACGAAAACGAAACTCACCAGAGAGACACTGTTGAATTAAGATCGGAGCGCGACGCTTTACTGGCTGAGCTGAAAAAATGGAGAGCAAGCCATTCTCCGCACAAAAGTGTTGAGCAACCGTAAAGTCGAATCACCAGTTTTCGGAACCTATGAGACTGTCTATTGGAGACGGTGTCTCGAGTGTACTAACTAGCTAAAGGCAATTGATTTTTGCAGCTCATTCAGGACCATTCAGTGATCAACCCGCGGGTCTGCGGAGCTGCGTTTCTTCGACGGAAAACGCGTACTTTTTTACGATCACAAAGTAATGCCCCGATAAACCTCGTTAGAAGATCTTGGGCCCGGTGAGTTGGTCCTTGATCGCTTCTATATCTTAGCCGAAGCTCCCCTGCGTTGCATTGGCTTGCAATTGCTATGCACAATGTGCATCTAAAATATCCGAACCAGCGGATTCATAAGAGCGAAAGCACATTTCATTTTTGCGAATCAGGGATTTCGAATTTGAGGAATGTGTAAAACCGAAACCAGTAAGCAACTATGGATCTATTGACGGTTCAAAGGTCGGAACTATCAAGGCGAAATAATTCTTTTGAGGGCTCAGCCTTTTTTCATAAGGCTCACTTTAGCGGGCGAAAAGCGGCGATTCTGGATGTTACCGGTCTAATCTATCAACGCCTTGCGGCCAAAACGCCTTTTTTGCTTATACTTGGAGCTGGCGGGTGCGGAAAGAGCTCTCTGGTGCGCTGCGGAATCCCCGACGCATTAAAAAACGAACAAGACCACGAGATCATGAGCTGGAGGGATGTGGTCACGCATCCGGCCAGCGGAGGTACAGCCGGGAGTCCCTTGGCCGGATTGTCGGCAGCTCTGTTATCGCCATCAGCGCTTCCCGAGTGCTCTTACGCCGAAGAAGGTAATGGATGGCATAAACTTGAATTGGACTTAGCAGCAGACCCTAAGAAGGCGTCGTTTCGACTTGCTCAAACTTTGCATTTTCTGCGCGTGTTCTCCGCGAGCGAGAACTCTGAAGAGGAAACGGATTCGGACCGCGACGGGATGGAAGACTCAGATCTGCTTCATCGGCGGGGAGCCTTATGGAGCACTCGTCCGCAGGTCTATCTTTTGCTCGTCATAGATCAGTTAGAGGAACTGCTGACAGGGGGATTTCCGGTTGAAGCTCAACAACAATATCTAACTGCTCTGATCGAGCTGGCCCGCACGCGACAGATTTTTGTTTTGGCAACACTTAAAAGCGAATTTTATGACCAATTTGAACAACTCTGTGGCTTCGACCGGAACGTATTTTTTACAGATCCGTACACGTTATGTGCTCCAACTTTGGAGGAATTACTCGAGATAGTCCGAGCTTCAGCCAAAAGCTTTGATCTCACTTACGAGGCCGATCCGAAAACCGGAAAAGGTTTGGACGTTACAATTGCAAAGGCAGCAATGGCCGCTACCGATGGGTTAGCGCTTTTACAATATCGATTGCTTCAACTGTATAAGAAACCTTTGTTGAGAGGCAACGGAGGGCTGCGATGGTCAGATTATGACGAGCTGGGTCAGCTCGAGGATGCGCTTCCGTCGCGCGCAGAGCAGGTATTCGAGGAGCTTGATCCGGACGCCAAAGCTGCGCTCGAACCGTTGATAGGAAAGCTTTTGTCCGCCAGAGACCCAAGTAGGCTCGTGCGACGAATAGTGCCACTTCGAGACCTTGTTGCTAGCTCCGGGGCCGCAGATCCCGAATTGCCCGGTGCGGGGAAACTCATCGAGCGATTTGTCGAAGAAGGATTCTTGAATCGAGAGGCTGATCCCAAAGGCGAGATGCTTATATCCATTTCTCAGGATGCGTTTGTTCGCAATTGGCCGAGGCTTTGCCGATTGCCTAGCCCTGAGTTCTTCCTAATGCGAGATCGGTTGGAAGCTCCTCTTTACGCTTGGGTGAGCTCAGAGAAAAAAAGGAACAAGCTGCTCACATCAAGGAATGCTCTGGTCGAGGCGAAGATCCTCCTGCAGGAACACCGCAATGCACTCACGGCAGCTCAGGTAGAGTATCTGGAGACGAGCCTTGCGGCACGAACCAACCGCAGAGTCTCTAACCTCATTTTATTATTCAGCGTATTTGCCCTTGCTATTGCTTTCACAGCGCGCGAGCGGATGAGCAGCTTTTCGGAGCAAAACCAAGCTTCTGAGAAAACGGTCAACACGCGAATAGAGAGAACTGAAGGCGAGTTGAAAAGCGTGGCGGCGAGAGCCGATTCCGCGCAGAGGAGTGCTGATTCAGCTTCGGAATCGCCGCGAAGCCAACAAAAGGCAACTGTCGCGCAGAAAAACGCCGAGAAAATCTCCGATGAAAGAGACGCTTTTGCATCGAGGGTGCGAGAAAGCGAGCAAAAAGCTAATACGGCGCAAAAAGCGGCGGTTGGAACTGTCAAAGATCCAGATTCTTCGCAAGCCCAGTTGGCGGACAGCGCGCGCAAGACTGATGCGACAAAAGAGAACCTAGCGGCGCTGACGAACGAGCGAAATTCGCTTCAGGCACAGCTGAAAGAGGTACAACCCAGGGCAGAATCAGCACAGAATAATGAAGCGAATACGCCGGTTCAGCTTACGTCTTTGCAAACTCAGCTGCGAGAGACTGAGCAAACAGCCGATGCGGCGCAAAAGGCGGCAAATCAAGCTGTAAAAGAGCGAAACCTTCTACAGGCCCAATTGATCGACAGCACGCAAAAAACCGACGCCGCGCAGAAAAGCGTCTCAGTGTTGGTGAGTGAGCGGGAGGCGCTGAAAACAGAGTTGCAGCAGTTGCAATCAAAGGCAGATGCAGCCGAGAAAATTGCTGCGACCGCTCCAAGTCAGATTGTGGCTCTGCAAAACCAATTGAGTGCGAGCCAGCAGAAAGCTGACGCAGCAAAGGAAAATGCGAATCAAATCGGCGAAGAGCGGGACGTCTTGCAATCCACTTTGACCGAGAGCGGTCGCAAAGTAGACGCAGTTCAAAAGAGCTTAGAGGCGCTAACACAAGAGCGAAACGGACTTCGGGCGCAATTGAAAGAAGCACAATCAAGGGCAGAATCAGCCGAGAAGATTGCGGCAAATGCGCCAGGGCAGTTTTCATCTCTACAAAGCCAATTGCGAGCAAGCGAGCAAAAAGCTGATGCAGCGCAGAAGAGTGCGGACGAAATCGCCAAAGAGCGGGATTCTTTACAAACTGAGTTGGCCGCTAGCGCAAACCGGATTATTGCTGCACAAAAGAGCCTGGACGAGCTAACGCAGGAGCGGAACGGGCTACAAGGGCAATTAAAAGAGGTACAATCGAGGGCAGAATCAGCTCAGAAAATCGCTTCGAACGCACCAGGCCAGATTGCAGCTCTACAAGAGCGATTGAGTGCAAGCGAGCAAAAAGCTGATGCAGCGCAGAAGAGTGCGGATGAGATCGCCAAGGAGCGGGATGATTTGCAAACTGAGTCGGCCACCGGTGCGAACCGAATAAATGCGCTAAAAAAGAGCCTGGACGAGCTAACGAATGAGAGGAACGAGCTTCAAACCAGATTGCTAGGGATGCGATCGAGTGCAGAATCATTGCAAAAAATTGCGGCAAATGCGCCAGGGCAGATTTCCTCTCTGCTGAACCAGCTCCGTGAAACCCAGAAAAAAGCCGATTTAGCGCAGAAAAATGCAGATGAAATCTCCACAGAGCGGGACGCCTTACAAGCCGCAGCGAGAGAGAGCGCGAATAAGATTGATACGGTACAAAGGAGCTTGGACGAGCTAAGAAATGAGCGGAACGGGCTTCAAGGGCAGCTAAAAGAAGTACAGTCGAGGGCAGACGCTGCCCAGAAGATTGCAGCAATTGCACCAAGTCAGATTGCAGCTCTGCAGAGCCAATTGCGTGAAAGCCAACAAAGAGCTGATTCGGCGCAGAAAAATGTGGTTGAAACCGCCGCGCTTAGAACGGAACGG
>JAFAXJ010000585.1 GCA_019241095.1 Verrucomicrobiota bacterium
AACCGCCATCAATCTGAAATCCGTGATTATCACGCAGTTGTTTAGTGAAAGCCGGTATGTCGAGCTCTCGGTTGTTTTTCACACAGGTCAGAGTGACGGACCGGAAGCCTTCCTTAGCAAAAAACTCAAATCCCTTAGCCACAACCCAGTTGTGCACTAGCCGGTTAGTATCTAAGTGCCGTTGATAACGCCGCTCGAGCCCTTCCTCAAAAATATCGTCGAGTTTTGATCTTAAGGCATAGATATGCGGGATGGAAGGAGTGCTTGGAGTCATGTAATCCTCTGCATTTTTCTTGAACTCCAGGATGTCGAAGTAGTAGCCGCGATCTGTTATTTGAGAAGCGCGTTCAAAAGCACGTTCCGAGGCAGCGAACAAAGAGAGACCTGGAGGAAGAGCGAGAGCTTTCTGGCTGCCTGCCAGCATAATATCGATCCCGAGTTCATCCATGGGAATGGGAAGAGCGGAAAAGGAAGAAACGGTATCGACAATAAAAACGACATCGGGGTACTTTTCTACTACTTCGCTGATTTCACGAAGCGGGTTCAGCAGGCCGGTAGATGTTTCATTGTGAATAAGGGTCAAAGCATCGTATTGACCTGTGGAAAGCTCGCGATCCACCGCAACGGGGTCAATCGGTTGGCCCCACTCAACTTGAACCGTCCCAGCGCTTTTGCCGCAGCGTTTTGCTACATCGAACCACTTGTCCGAAAACGCGCCGCACATGCAGTTAAGCACCTTCCGCCGGACCAGGTCTCGGATCGCGCCTTCCATGATTCCCCAGGCTGACGACGTAGAGATAAAAACAGGCTGTGCTGTACCGAATAGTTGTTGGAGCCTAGGATAGACATCCCGATAAAGAGCCTTGAACTCGGAACCTCGGTGGCCAATCATCGGAAGCGTCATGGCCGCAAAAGTTTTCTCTGACACCTGCACTGGCCCGGGAATAAACAGTTTGATCGAGTTGGTCATAACAGACCATCAGCGGTCGCATAGAAGTAGGATAATCGCAAGGTTCAGCGAGCCTGACCATACCATAATTCTATGAGAATTATGGGTCCGATAGGGCATCCCGTGTAAGGTAGTCGGCGAAGCAGCAGCCTGGCCACCATCAATCGGGCCACAAGAAATGTTCGAGCCTCAATTGGGTTAGCCTGTGTTGAGCTTCTTCTGAACGCGCTCCTTTTGTGCTGGCTAGTTTCTGATAGACAGCTGCCGCAGACGCCCAGGATCGCCGCTGTTCAAGCATTTGTGCCGCATCGAATCCGGCTCGGAAAAACCACAATTCATTTCCTCGATCACCATTGATTGCAAGAACATCATAGTAAGCAGCGAGAGCTGCATCAGATTGCCCCAATTTTTCCAGGCACTTGGCCTTCTGATAAAGACCTTCCTGGCGCCACGCTACAGGAACATCCTGATTGTCAATCAATTTTTCAAAGGTCTGCATGGCCTGCGGATACAACTCCGGATTTTTTGAAGCCAAATTAAACTGAGCTTCTCCCTTATTATCCAGAGCTTCGCAACGTACGTCCGCAGGCGGATTCTGAGCCAAAAGATCATTCAGCAGCGCGATTGCTTCATGTTCCTGGTGAGTTTGTCGCAAAGCGAGAGCCTGTTCCAGCCGGGCCTGGAGTTTCAAGGCACCATCGAGCTTGTAAACTTCTTCGAACAGAGTAATAGCGCGATCTATTGAGGCCGGATTCAAGCTGTTTCGAGCAGCTTCACCCGCCAGAAACAACGACGCCTCAACCATCGGAGAGTCCGGATTTTCTTCCTGGACAAGTTCGAATTGAGTTTGCGCGTTTGGAAAATCACTCTCTCGGAAATAAAGTTCGCCGAGCTTCATTCTAATTTCAGGTCGAACGAGAGTATTAGGATACTTCTGCAGATAAGCTTCTGCGAGCGGTTCGATCTGGCGAATTTTTGATTCTGGATCCGCGGCAGCGGAGAAGAATTTGAGACGATCGATCTGTTCCTGAAGTGCCGGGTTAGATGCTGCCGCTTCAAGAGCCTTGTTTGCGCCGGGTAAATCGGGCGGTTGAGCCATTATTTTCAATTCCGCCTCGAGAACCAGTGCCTGTGCCGCTTCGGGATGGTCAGGGAATTGCACCAGGAATGACTGCAAAGTTCGGGTGGCATTTCGATTGCCAGATCGAGCTTCGATCAAACCCTTGGAAAAAAGCAACTTCCCGATATAGTCTCTCGGCAAGGCTTGCTTCGACAACTGTTGAAACTCATCCATGAGCCCGGCCTGCAGAGTACACACAGAAGCGTTGTATAACGCTTCGGCTTTGCCGTGGTCCGATCTACTTGCCAGGTGCAAAAAGGCCTCTTTGGCTTTTGCTGCGTTCCCTTCACGGAAGAGTGCTTCACCCAAGTCAGAATAAGCTTGGAAATATTGAGCTGACGCCAGAGGTCGTTTGATCAGTTTTTGCAAGATCGCCGTGGCCTCGGGCCAGTCCTCGTTTTCCAGATACATTTCAGCCAGCATCAGCATCCCGTCTGACGTTACCGGATGATCGGGGAACCGTTTGATAAGGTCCTTCAGCGATTGTTGCGCCTGGGCGGAAAGATCTTGGTTCATTTGAAGGCGCGCAAGGCAGAACAGCGCACGAGGTGGTCGATCCGGCCCTCCGATCGCGGGATTTTCCGAAGCCCACTGGACGCACTCTGAAGGGTTCGAAACTTTTTCTTCCGAATAAATTCCGAAAAGAACGTCAAACATTTCGGGCAACAGAGAGCTTCGAGGCTGGTCCGCAATCAACTTTTCAGCTTCGTCCTCAGCCTGTTCCAAGTCATTTTTTTTTCGCAAAATGTTAATCATCCCGAGCTGGGCGAGTGCCATAACCCGGTAGGTGCGTCCCTCGCGACTACCAAGTACGGATTGAAAGTGATCTTGGGCAAACTCGAGCTCACCTCTTTGCAAAGCAATTTGTCCCTCCAGACAGAGCTTCTCGAGCTGTAAACGCGAATTGGGATTATTTAACTTGGAAAGCAGGCTTTCGGCTTTTGAAGTCTGGTTTTGTTCCAGGTAGATCTGTGCCGCCAATACCATTGCTTGCGGTTCGTTTAGGATAGGCTGCAAGGTTTCCAAGGCTGCCTGCGTTTCACCTTGAGCCTGCAGGCAGGCCGCCAAACCGAGATGGGCTTGATCTGCAATGGCGGAATTAAGCTCCTTGTAGCTCAGCAAACTTGTAAAGGCTGTCTCCGCGCGCTCCCAGTCATGCAATCTGTAAAAAGCTTGAGCTTCGAGAAATCGTGCTTCCGGATCTCTCAAGTGTTCAAGTATAGAAAGAGCCTCGTCTGTGTTTCGGGTTTCGATCAAACACCGGGCCAGCAAAGTTTCTGCCTGGCTACGTACAATCGGATCCGGAGCGGATAGGAGGAATTCCCGGATCTGAACGATACTGACTTCAGGAACTCCTGCCATTTCGGCATCTTTGGCAGCGTTTAGCAAGCTCAGGCCATCTCCGCCGGCAGCAGCGACAGAGACAAAGTTAGCAGCTACAGAGAAACACCATAGTGCACCGAAGATTCCGATCTGTTTCACTCCAGCACCTTCTTTAGGTAGTTCCCTGTGTGGCTGCCTTCGATTGACGCAATCTGTTCGGGAGTACCCTGAGCAATGATCCCGCCGCCTTCCTCTCCGCCTTCAGGGCCTAGATCAATAACCCAGTCGGCACATTTGATCACCTCGAGATTATGCTCAATAACGATCAGGGTGTTTCCTTGATCTCGAAGTTTGAGCAACACCTCCAGCAATTTATCAATGTCCGCGAAATGCAGACCGGTCGTTGGCTCGTCCAGGATGTACATCGTTCGGCCCGTAGCTTTTTTGGCCAATTCCGCCGCGAGCTTTACTCTTTGGGCCTCTCCGCCGGAGAGTTGCGTGCCAGATTGGCCTAGCGTCAAGTAGCCAAGGCCGACGTTCACCAACGGCTCCAATTTATCGTAAATGGCCGGGATAGTTCGAAAAAATCGCGCCGATTCATCGACTGACATTCTCAGGATATCGGAAATATTTTTGCCGCGATAAGTGATTTCCAAGGTCTCACGATTGTATCTAGATCCCCTGCACACTTCACATTCGACGTAGATGTCTGCAACAAAGTGCATTTCAATCCTAATGACACCGTCACCCTGACAATTCTCGCAACGGCCCCCCTTTAGATTGAAGCTAAATCTCCCGCTATCATATCCTCGGACTCGTGAAGCGGGAAGCTGGCTGAATACTTCACGAATAGGACCGAAAGCCCCAGAGTAGGTGGCGGCGTTTGAGCGCGGAGTTCGCCCGATTGGACTCTGATCGATAACTATGGCTTTATCGACCTGGTCCAGCCCAAGAATGGACCGATAGGCGCCCGGGCGCTCTTTTGACTTATAGAAGTGGCGAAATAAAGCTTTACGTAAGATGTCATCCACGAGTGTTGATTTACCGCTTCCAGAGACACCGGTTATTGCCACCATGCAGCCCAGCGGGAGCATGACAGTAATATCTTTCAGGTTGTTCTCCCTGGCACCAACGATGGTTAACCATCCTTCAGTTCCGGGATCGGGAACTTTATCCCGATTGTACAGAAGACCCCGAGGCTGAACTCTTGTGCGTGGGATTGGAATCCGAAGAGTTCTTGAGAGATATTGACCCGTGAGTGAATCTGGGTTCGCCTCTATTTCCCTGACGCAACCCTTTGCAACCAACTGCCCCCCTCGAGGTCCTGCCCCTGGCCCGAGATCAACAATAAAATCCGCTGCTCGAATCGTATCTTCATCATGCTCTACAACAACAACGGTGTTGCCGAGTTCGCGAAGGTGTTTCAGCGTTTTGATGAGCCTATCATTATCCCTTTGGTGTAAGCCAATACTTGGTTCGTCCAAAACATACAAGACGCCGGCAAGGCCCGACCCAATCTGGGTTGCTAAACGAATCCTTTGTGCTTCGCCACCAGATAGTGTTCCGCTCTCCCGGTTGAGAGTAAGATAACCCAGACCAACATCGGCGAGAAAACCCAGGCGATTGCGAATCTCGCGAAGGACCTCAGTCGCAATTGCTCGCTGGTGCTTGGCTAGAGAGATATCTTCCACAAAGATTTTAGCTTCATTAATCGTCAGTCCGCAAAACTCGTAAATATTTATCTCGCGCCCTTCTAAGTTCTGGAGCGTGACAGCCAGGATTTCCGGGCGAAGTCTGGCGCCTTTGCAAAGTCTGCAAACGCGTCTGGCCTGAAAGGATTTGAGTCGAGCCCTGGTAAACTCGCTTTCAGTTTGTTGAAACGTTTTTTCGAGTTGAGCCAGCAAACCCTCAAAAGGACGCTCAACGGTTTTATCACCAAACGAAAACTTAATTGGCGCGTCTCCCGTTCCGTAGAGGAGTGCTTTCATGAAAGGCTTCGGGGTATCGACAATTGGCGTGTTCAGAGAGACTCCAAAATGATGGGCAATGGATTTGAGCTGAGCGTCGTAAAAACCTTGCATCCGCTTGCTTGCTTTTCTCCAGGGAGCGACTGCCCCCTTTTCCAGTGAACGATTTGTATCAGGAATGACCAGTTCCGGATCGAAATAGGCCTCTGAACCAAGACCCTGACAAGCAGTGCAGGCCCCGGCGATGCTGTTGAAAGAGAAATGTTTCGGCGTCAGCTGCGGCAGGATAAAGTCTGTTTTGGGATTGCAAAAGTCAGTCGAGTAACGGACATCATTCCAATCCGTCTGATCAGCTGTCTGCCGGCTGACGATTAGGCGATTTTCTCCCCATCTGAGCGCTATCTCCACGGAATCAGCCAGCCGGGTCCGCACACCGTCTCGAACAATAAGACGATCGACCACGATATCGATCGTATGCCTTTTTTCTTTAGAAAGTCTGATAGGTTCGGGGCGGGCAAGCTCAACGAGTTCTCCATCGACGCGGACTCGGACAAAACCCTCCCGTTTGAGTTTTTCGAGCACATCACGGAATTCGCCAACCTCGTTCCTGATTATGGGCGCGATAACAAGTATCTTCGTCTCCTCAGGATAGTCCAGGATTTGATCAACGATTTGCTGGGAAGTCTGCCGGAAGATTTTCTCGTGAGTGCCTGGATCGTGCGGTTGCCCAATCGCCGAGTACAGGACCCGCAGGTAATCATAGATTTCAGTCGTTGTGGCGATCGTTGAGCGTGGATTAGCCGTGGAACTTCGCTGTTCTATAGCTATGGCAGGAGAAAGGCCTTCAATAAAATCGACGTCTGGCTTTTCCATCTGGCCAAGAAACTGGCGTGCGTATGCCGAGAGGCTCTCTACATAGCGTCGCTGGCCTTCGGCATATAAAGTGTCAAAAGCGAGTGAAGACTTTCCTGAGCCGCTCATTCCAGTGATAACCACAAGCTGCTGGCGCAGAAACTCTACGCTGATGTTCTTCAGATTATGTTGGCGTGCACCGATGATGCGAATTTTCTCAGCAGCCATGCGTGAATGCTCGTGAACAAGCACAAAAGCACAGTTCCGGGGAGAAAACAAAATCTCGAAGAATCCAAAGGTGTGTCGATGTCGCCCGAGGCTCGTCTAGTGTTGGGGATCGAGCGAGGAAGCAACCAATCTCAGTTTCAGTTCCGATTCTCGCGTTAATTCGACAAGTCGTTGCGAGCGGTCAAGAATCGATTCAGACAATCGCTGATTGAAGCTTGGATCTCGTTTCGCGATTTCCGCCTGGGCTACCCAGATTGCGACAGTGTTCAACAGCACGTGTTTGAACTCTCGAAACGAGACGACGAATTCCGCCAAACGCGGGTCTTCGTCGATGCGCGCGTTGTTAGGGCAGGTGGGAAAAGAGGTTTCCGGCACAATGATTCTGATAGCAGAGAAAACCTGAAAGGGGAATAGGAATTCCAAAGCAGAACTGTACTACGGTTGTTCGATACCATGCTTTTGAAGGCGCCGATAAAACGCGCTTCTACTCAGACCTAAATCTTTTGCCGCAAGCACCGCGTTTCCCTTATGTCGGGCAAGTGCTCTCCTGATCAGAGAACCTTCCATGGCGTCCAGGTTCATATCTTCGATGCCCGGCGACTGCGCCGGGGCGGTTTGAATCCCGAGATCTGCCGGTTGGATTAACGGTGTGCGTGAGAGCAAAACCGCGCGCTCAACAACGTGTCGAAGTTCGCGAACGTTTCCAGGCCAGGTATAAGCGTTCAAGGCATCGAGAGTAGCGGGCTGAAATCCCTGGATCGACTTGCGATAGCGGCGATTGATCTCCCCGAGATACTGCATGGCTAAGACCGGAATGTCTTCCTGTCTTTCCCGCAGAGGCGGAATATGAATCTCAATCGTGTTAAGCCGAAAGAATAAATCTTCACGAAATCTGCCTTCAGAGATTTCTTTCTGAAGATCAGCATTTGTCGCACTTAAGAGACGAGCATCTGCTCGCCGGGTTTTAGACGATCCTACCCGTTCGAACTCGCCGCATTCCAGTACTCTCAAAAGTTTTGTTTGTTGGACAGCTGTCATATTGGCGATCTCGTCTAAAAACAAGGTTCCGCCGTCGGCAAGTTCGAAACGTCCCGCCCTATCGGCCCTGGCGTCAGTGAATGCACCCTTGATGTGGCCAAACATTTCACTCTCGAAAAGGCCGTCTGGTAACCCACCCATGTTGACAGTCACCAGTTGCTGAGAGGCACGAAATGAAAGCTTGTGGAGGATCTGAGCGACGAGTCCTTTCCCGGTGCCGTTCTCGCCTGTGATCAATACGTTTGCGTCCGAAGGCGCGACCTGTTCGATGAGTCGCTTCAATTCCTTCATGCTTTTGGATGCTGTGACGAAAGCAGTTCCGTTGAAATCTTGTAATGAACTGTTTTCAGCTTGCAGCCGTTCTTCACGCCGCAAAGCATTGCGCAATGCCAATTGATTGCGCAGAATAGAAAGGAGTCGTTCATTTTCCCAGGGCTTTTGCAGAAAGTCTTTTGCTCCCAGGTTAATTGCCTGTACCACAAGCTGAATCGAAGCGTATGCGGTCATCACTACGACGGGTATTGAAGAATCCAATTCGCGAATTTGCTTCAGCAGTTCCAATCCTTCCTCACCGCTTTGGCGATCGCGATCATAGTTGAGATCGATCAGAATCAGGTCAAAATCTTCTTTTTTCAGTGTTTCAATTGCAGCGCCGGGTGAAGTTACCGTGACAACCTGATATCCTTCCGATCGGCAAATGAACGAAAGTGCGGCCAGCACTTCAGGCTGATCGTCCGCAATGAGCACGCGTTGTAGTGCCATATCCCGAGAAATGAAGCCTCAATTGCTGCAACTTGAAAGATAGTGATGCGCACTTTGAGACCACATCTTGCGACACCCACTGGTTTTTCGAAACATTAACGTTTTCACAAAGCCAAATTATAAAATATCGGGGGCGGCAACTCGAGCAACAAATTGGTTCCTTTTCCTTCAAAGGTTGTGATGCGACTGTGCAAACCAATTGCACAACGGTTCAAAATTCGGCATGGTAAGTGTCCGTGAGAATGCATCGGCTGTTAATAGGTGTGTTGGCGTTTTTCCTGCCTGCTATAGCTCAGGCTCAAGATTCGGCTTACAAAGCCTTGAGATCTGTCGGCAAGCTGCGAACTGAAAAAGCTCTGAACGAAGTCGTTCTGATTTCGGGCCGCTCGGGCAGGCCACAACCACCGGAGTGGGAAGTGTCTTTGGACGATCCAACTGCTCGTAATGGCATTCGCGAACTGGACGTTGTAGCCGGCCAGATAACTGCTGAACGCACACCCCTCAGAGGCCCGGAAACAGCACCTGTGGACCTGAAGAGGTTGAACCTGGATTCTGACAATGCTTTTCGTATTGCTGAAGAAGCGGCTGCCCGCAACCATGTCAGCTTTGACAGCGTTAACTATCAACTTGCGTCGGAAGGTCCATCAAGCGCCCCCGTGTGGACTTTGCAATTGTTTGACTACGAACAACGGCCAGTGGGAGTCGTTCGAATTGCAGCTGACACCGGCACCCTGATTAGTGGGACAAATTGGGTTCCGGAAGCTGTGGGCCGCAATGTAGCGAATGCACCCGCGTACGGCCCGCAGCCTGTGCCGCCGCCAGACGCGGATCGGCGCCCGCCAAACCGCGTATATGATGCATCTCGTGACGGCGTGTCTAATGGTTCGGATGCCCGTACGAGCGGCACTCTGGGGGAGAAGGCAAATCGGTTTGGCGCATCGGTCGTTAGATTCGGTGAAACCGTAGCGCACAGAACAGAACGAATCGCAAGAAAGGTAGGGGGCTGGTTCCAGGAGAAGTTCACCGGCCAAAATACACTCGATCCATATCGTCGGGATACTGACCCTCGGTACGCATCACCTGATGATGATGACGGTAATGACAATTATCCTGGACCAAGCCGAGATTTGCGCTCGGTGCCGCCCCCAAGAGACCCCTACAGTCAACCGGTTGCTCCGAGCTCGCCTGGAGGCCAATAGCAGATAGCGATCATCTTTCTCACAGACTCGTGGGACTCATGGGAACGTGTGCTAGCGCTTGAGTCGCCAGCCATCACAGGGCCCAGACTGTTTTCCCGGCGACAATCGTACGAACTGCACGGCCTTTGAGCTCCCACCGATCAAACGGGGTGTTGGTTGATTTTGAAAGCGACTGCTCTTTGTGAAAGGTCCATTCCAGCTCAGGATCCAGCAAGGTGATATCCCCGTCCGCTCCTGTAACGAGTGTGCCTTTCGGCAAACGCAACAGAGTGGCGGGATTAATCGTGTACATCGTCACAAATCGTTGCAGGTCGATCGCTTTCCTTTCATGAACTAGAATTTTGAGGAATATACCTATTTCGGTTTCTAAGCCCGTCATCCCGAATGGCGCTTGATCGAATTCGACCTCCTTCTCGAAAAATGCGTGAGGCGCGTGATCACTACAAAGAATCGAAATTGTATCGTCCGAAACTGCTTCGATCAAAGCTTCGACGTCCTCTCGCGCGCGGAGAGGAGGGTTCACTTTAAAATTGGAATCAAAGCTGCTCACCGATTCATCGGTCAAAGCGATATGGTGCGGACAGAGCTCGCCCGTGATCGGCACTCCACGGGATCTGGCATCCCTTAAAAGCCTTGTGCTGCCGGCCGAACTCAGGTGCTGGCAGTGAACACGGGTTTTACACAATTCAGCGAGAAGGACATTCCGCATTACCATCAACTCTTCACCGGCGCGGGGCCAGCCAGGCAAGCCAAGAACGGTACTCCAATAACCTTCATGCATAAGACCGTTCCCGACCATGTTATAGTCTTGGCAATGATCAAGGACCGCAATGTCGAACATACTGGCATACTCGACCGCTCGCCGCATAAGATCATGATTTTGAACGCAATGACCGTCATCCGTGATAGCCACAATACCGGCCTGAACCATAGACCCGATCGGTGCTAACTCAGCTCCTGCCAAACCCTTGGTAATCGCTCCGGTCGGGAAAACGTTAACGCTGGAGCTACGATCAATGATCCAGGATATGGTGCTTGGATTATCCGCTGGGGGCGCCGTATTTGGCATGCAAACGACCGAGGTAAATCCGCCGGCCGCTGCCGCTAGTGATCCAGATGCGATGGTTTCCTTGTGTGTTTGCCCAGGCTCTCGAAAATGAACATGCAGATCGATGAAACCCGGGGC
>JAFAXJ010000062.1 GCA_019241095.1 Verrucomicrobiota bacterium
TTGAAAATTCCATTCGCATGAAACTGTTGATTGTGGATGACTCGAGCATCGTTCGCAGAGCGATTCAACGTGAGCTGGATTCCGGCGAAATTACCGAGGTAGATCAAGCTGCGAATGGAAACGACGCCGTTGAACTGTATGCGGCCAAATTGCATGACGTCGTCACTTTAGATATTACGATGCCAGGCATGGATGGTCTCACGTGTTTAGACAACATTATGGGAATCAATCCTGCTGCTCGCGTTCTAATTATCTCGGCGCTTCGTGACAAAGCGACAGCGATCGATGCGATCAAACGCGGCGCTAGCGGCTTTTTGTGCAAACCAATTAGTCCGGCGGAACTCAACGAAGCGTTCCATCTTCTCATCGACGAATAACGCCAATGAACGAGAGCGAAATCAAAGTGTTCATTTCCGGGGTGCGTCGGTATTTCGAGTCGATAGAACCGAATGCCACCGTCGTCATTGAACCTCCTTTCATCAAAGACAATGGACGGCAATTTCTTGAGTACACCGGTATCATCGCGATCTTCGGAAAAGCTCGCGGCGCAGTCTGCTTCACGGCAAATGAGCCGATGTTGCGGCAAATTCTTCGTTTGCTTGAAGAAGATCTGGCCGACAAAGAAGCGCTCTGTGATCTAGTGGGCGAAATAGCTAACACGCTCAGCGGAAATGCCAGAGAGGAGTTTGGTCGCGACTTCATGATCTCGGTTCCGGTAGTTTCTGTCGGCGGCGACGTGAAGTATCCTTTTCCGGGCGGAACGCGAAACTATGTTATTCCGATAATTTGGCACTCTGAAACTGCTTATTTGCTGATTTGCTTAACCTGATCGCGAAAATGGGATCAAAGTCCTGAATTTCAAAAAAGTTTTGAACAGCCATTCAGTGACTGTGTCTATGAATTTCGGTTAAGGCGATTCGGGTTTGCGCACGATACTCTCGACTTCCACTCCTTGGCGTGCGCAGCCCGGATCATTTTTTGTGTCAAGTCTTGCTGAGGCTGTCACATTTGGCTACGTTCCGGCTCCGATGCGAGACACAATTCTCGTGGTCGATGATGAGCCAGATGTTGTTGACCTTGTCCGATACCATTTACACCGGGCCGGGTACGACGTTCTGATCGCATTGAGCGGACCGTCAGGGTTAGCCACTGCAAGCGAGTCGCGTCCGGACGCTATTGTGCTCGATATCATGCTACCGCAGATGACTGGGGTGGAAGTCTGTAAGGCTTTGCGAAACAACAATCAAACTTCCGACATTCCGATTCTCATCCTGACGGCAAAAGCCGAGGCTTCAGAGCGTATCGCAGGACTTGAACTTGGCGTTGACGATTATATAACAAAGCCATTCAGTCCCAGAGAACTGGTTCTCAGAGTGCAGAATCTGCTGCGTCGCCTCAGGGCTGTACAAACCACTTCTCTGGTGATAGTTGACGAGTTTTGCTTGGATAAGGGCAGCTTTGAAATCAGCGTCGGAGGCAAGAAGCTCGACCTTACTACGACCGAGTTCAAACTTTTAACTGTTTTAATGGAAAGGAGGGGCAGAACGTTATCTCGCGAAACGTTGCTTCAAGACGTTTGGGGGTATGAGAACGTGATTGACACGCGAACGGTTGATACTCATGTCCGTCGCTTGCGAGAAAAGCTCGGCGCCGCCGCAAATCGCATAATTACGATTCGAGGGGAGGGTTACCGTTTCTTAACAAACCGTAAGACGTGACTATCGGGTGGCTCACCATCTGGTTGCTTTCACTGGGTGCGATTGGTCTGTTGGTGAGCGCCTTTGCTCGTCGACTTATTGTTTTGCGCCGGGAAGTGCATCAACTTGCGGCCGATAAACCGCTTTCCGAAAACATTCCAGGCCCGCGCATTTTGCGGGAAATTCACCAGGACCTGAAACGCGTTGCCGAAAGACAGCGCCAGATCGCCCGGCGAATTGCTGACGAAGATTTCAGTTTGCGGGCGATCTTGACCAGCATGGTTGAGGGAGTGTTGATCGCCGACAGCGATTTGCGCATACGCCTGGCTAATGATCGCTTGCAGGCCATGTTCGCATTGTCCCGGCCAGCTATTCACCGTACAGTGATGGAGGTTTTCCGAAACCACCTCTTGCATCAGGTCATAGAGGAAACGCTACGAACTGAAGAACCACGTTTCGCCGAGCTGCAAGTCGATGTCTTGGAAGAGGCGCAATTTCAGGTTAAACATTTCCAGGTCACATCCGTAAGCCTCCGTCCCAGAGATCACGAATCTAAACCTGGGGCTCTGGTTATTTTTCATGACATTACGCAGCTCCGGTCCTTGGAAGCGGTCAGGAAAGAGTTTGTAGCGAACGTTTCTCATGAGCTCCGCACTCCCCTGACGGCAATTCGCGGCTATGCCGAGACTCTTCTGGAAGGGGCCTTACAAGACGAGGAGAATAACCGGCGGTTTGTCGAAATCATTCTGTCGCACTCGATT
>JAFAXJ010000139.1 GCA_019241095.1 Verrucomicrobiota bacterium
CAGAACGCTGTGTCCGACACAGCTCCAGCAGCAGCCATACTACGATCCGGTAAGAAACGAAAGGTAGATTTATGTCCTAGAAACGCGTTCGGCGCTGTCTGACTTCCACTCTGAATGGTACTAGTGCAGCTTGCAAAAGACAGAAGCAGGCAACCGATAGATAGGCGGGTAAACCCGAAAATGGCATGATTGGTCATACTTTAGCGATTCAAGTAGGGAATTTGTGGGAGCAAGCATGAGCAACAATGGATCGACTATCAAGTGCGTTGCTGCTCGAATTACGAATACTGGGTTCCTGTGAAAGCCCCTTTTCTTTTTTGAACTGATCCGCATTCCCATCCGAGGAGCTTTTGCACGCAATTCAGAAGATTGTAAATTGCTCTCAAACTCTAGGCTGGCTTTCCGCGGCAGCATCCTTGGAGAGCTCTGACCTGAAAGCCATCGCTCCGAAAGATCGCCGCTGCAAAAAGGCAAACGCGGGGACCATGTAGAAAAAGGTTGTAAGCAAACACCAGAAAACTCCCGTAGCGCATACAACTCCCAGCCCGCTCAGGGCGGGGTTCTGGGTCGGGATCAACACGGCAAATCCAGACAAGGTCGATAATCCACAGATGGAAAGCGGCTTAAGAACATTGGCCAGATTCTCTTCGAGATTCCCTTCCCGACGGCTTACTACTAGAAACTGGATCCCATAGTCAACGCCGATAGCAAGCACGAGAGGGAAAGCCAAGGTGTTAAGCAAATTCACCGTGAGATGAAGTACTTTCAGTGAGGCTACAAGAGCAAGCATTGAAAACACAAGCGCTGATGCGTGAACTAGCCAAAGAGAAAACCGACGGTAAACCACCCAAAGTAACACAAGGATTAAAACTCCGACCACCGTCGTGAAGGCCACGAGTTCTCCCTGAGCCCAAGGGATCAAATCGAAAAGCGTGTAGGACCAGCCAGTGACAATCGCGCCCGGATCAGCTTGATGAATCAACTCGCCGATCCGATGCTGATCCTTTTCAGACCTGATCGGTTTCGCAGTGCGCGTGTATCCGGCTCCGATAGTCGGACGGGTGGAGAAGTACCGATCGATCAAAAACCACCAACTGGAGCTTTCCGGAAACAGGGTTGACCAGTCTGGGAGGCCCTTCATTGTTTGCTGCGCCTTCAATCCATCGAGCAGCGCAAAAACATTCTTGAATGCATCGAGCTCGAAGCCATCTCTTTCCAGTGTGTTTCGCACCAGCGATTCTACTTGGTCCAGATTGACCTTCTTCAGCAACGCTCTGTTTTCTTGGATCAGGGCCGGCGAAAGAGCCAGAGCGACTGGCGTACTAGTGTATTTTAGCTCACCTTGGTCCTGTGCTTGGCTCAAGGCGTTGGCAATCTTCACCCAACGATCGTGAAATTCCTGCTGACTTTTTGCATTCACCAGAATAGTGATTGGATCAGATTCCTGGTTCATCTTTTCCGCCATCACTTGGAGCGCAATCGATGCAGGTATTTGCTTGGGCTGAAGCGATACCGGATTGGTATCGAAATTCAGTGGAATAAAAGGAGCAAAAGCAATCAGCGCTCCAATGATCAAAAGACTGGTGAATACAGCTAACATCGGGCGAGGTTCGCGAAACATCGCTTTTACAAACCTCTTTGTTCCGAGCAAAATGAAATCGTCTTTGGTGACCGGTTTCACTCCTCGGAAAAACATGAAGAGGAAAAGCACCATAAAGAGTCCAGCGAAGGCGACTCCGAAAGCGACAAGGGTGCCAAGCTGACCGAACCCAGGGCTTTGGCTGAAATTCAGCGCCATGAAGCCGATCGCTGTCGTGAGAACTACATAGAAGATGGCGGCCCCAATATCTCTGACAGAAACAAAAACGGCCGCTTCGTGGGACAAATTACTTCTTCGCGCCTGCTGATATCGCCCAAATAACAGCAAACTGAAATCGACGCCGACTCCGACGAGGATAGAAAAGAAACCGATGGCAATCATATTAAGATTGCTGAAGATCAGCATGCCGATTGCTAGAGAGGCCAGCGCGGATAGACATAGGATAAGGCTGATGCCAACCAGAGGTACAAAGCGCCGGAACGCTAAGAAAAAGAGTCCACTAACAATCAGGATCGAAAGAACGGCGCTTTTTTCGGCATCAGATTCCATGCTCTTTGAGATTTGAGCAACAAAGGCCGTGCGCCCGGTAATATAAACCTTCGGCTTATAACCAGTCCATGAACTGAGCATACGCGCCTGAAACTGGTCGATGTTGTTCATCATCACTTGGCAGGCCGGAGCGCCAAGGTTGCTTTGTTTAGTAATGATCAAAGCAAGCTGGAAAAGATTGTCGGGAGAAGCCAATGCACTTCCCTGATCGATTGATGATCCGGAGCCCAACGGCTTCATTGCTTTCGCAAAAAGGCCGAGTGGATCGATTGTAGCTTCGATCTGCGCTCGGATCGAATCTCCTCCAATCGTGTCCCGGATACGCGCTAGTCGCTGCTGAATCTGAGCAGGCTCCAGCAATTGCAAGGCTTCTCGAAACTGGTCGGGTGGCAGATTCAGAAGCAGCGATGGTACTATTGCCTGGATTTCAGCAAGTCCCTCATCCGTTTCCAGCGGGATTCGATCGAGAACTCGGAGCACCCATGGCTGTCTCTTCAACTCAGACATGAACTGGCTCCGAAAAGCTTCTACATCTTCCGCGTGACCCGGCCCTCCGAGAAAACCGATCACCAGCTGGCGAGCTTGTGAAAATTCGTTGTTGTATTCCTTAAGGCCTATCACCGATTCGAAGCGCGGCGGCAATAAATCCAACACTTCGGAGTCAAGGTTTTTACGCGTTATCACCAAAAATGCTGACAGAGCAGCAATTGCGAAAGCCAGTATTATCAGCAATTTTGTGCGTTTACTGATGAGCGAGGCAAGCGCGTGAGTAAGCCTGTTACCCACGGTCGAGAAGGCGGATATCATTGTCTAATACATACTGACTATCATGGAGCCCTAACTCCGCGGTGATGCGCATGATAAATCATAATGGTGCCTTGTCGCAAGCGAGTTGAACCGCCCCTATCACCTCGGCTACCGTAACCGCCTTCATACAACGCAAATCCAGGGGACAGGTCCGAAGAAAACAGGGACTGCATTGCACGTGTTTCCGCAAAACGAGTTGGCTGTTACCTGATGGCCCGGTCAGTCGCGGTTCGGTTGATCCGAAGATTGAAATGGTTGGTACTCCGAGAAAGGCGGCGAGGTGCATCGTTCCGGTATCATTAGTCAACAATAGACTGCATCGTCCGAGATGCTTGATCAGATCAAGCATGGACGTGCGCCCTGTCAAATCGGTCGCCTGCGCCCCGATTGCTTCGGTGATTTGCTTTCCCAAACCTTGATCCTTGGCGGTTCCGAATACGAGTACCTGCCGGAATCCACAGTTTGCGATTTTCTTGGCTGCTTCATCAAAAAACGGCCATCTTTTAGCAGGACCGTATTCCGCTCCCGGACAGATGCCAATCACGCCGGCTTCGCTCCTGCGCTGCATCGGAGGCGTGAGCTGCGCCGAAATATCCGCGCCAATTGCTTGCGCTATACTCAAATATCGCTGCGACTGATGAGTTAAAGGTTGTGGCGTTCGCTGTTCACGAACGATCTGGTTCAACATCCATTTTCGGAGGGCGGCCCTGAATCCGACCCGCCGAGGTATTCCCGCCAGCCAGGATTCCAATGCAGATCTGACCGAGTTCGGGAAAATGAGAGAGACATCGAAACGATCGCGGATTTTTTCAGCTACTTGCCAGATAGAGTCACTTTGCTCAATAGCAATAACTTCGTCTACGTCCGGTACGTTGCGCCAGAAATCTGCTAGTTTCGCCGGTGCAATAACAGTGATGCGCCCATCCGGCCGCCCGCGCTTAATATAACGGATAGGCGGCACACTCATGACGGAATCGCCGAGCCAATTCGTTGATCGGACCAGAATCTGAAAAGGACGATTTGTACGAACCGAGCAATGAATTCCACGCTTATAAGATCGAAGCAGAAATTTCGGGGATGGTGTTTTCCAGCGTTGATGGACCCAAAACCAATCACTCGGATTGAGATTGATCAAATCTTCCAAAGCTTGGTTGATTCGATCGGTAATCTCTGCAACCGGGGCATCTGTTTGTGATATGATCGGGCCGAAACGGAATCGCCATCTCGCTGGCCCATCGGTCATCATAGAAACAGTCAGGATTTCGGCCCCGGTAGCTTTCGCAAGTACAGCTGGAAGCGGAGTTGTGGAAGCTAATCGTCCAAAAAAAGGAGTCCATATTCCTTTATCGCCGGCATGCTGATCGATCAGTACAGCTAATGTTCCACCTTCCTTCAGGATGCCAGGACTTCGAACCAGTCCTTGCTTTCGTTCAATTTGTTGAAGGCCATTTCTTTCCCGTGTTTTACGCAAATGTTGATCAACAAATCGGTTCCGTAGCGGTTGATAAATAACCGCGTTTAACCGAGTCCGGGTGCCACAATCCTCTAACATTTTCGGCCCGAATACCATTAGCTCCCAGTTGCCGATGTGATTAGCTGCCCAGATAACGCGTTTTGCCTCGTTATATCGTCCCTTGATTGCTTCAAATTCGGATAAATCGATGTGGGATTTCAGCTTGGTCCAAGGTTTTTCAGAAATGGCCAAGGCGCATAGGAGATTAGCAATCAAACGCCTGAAATGCATTTTGGCGCAGCCACGAACCTCACGAGTATTCCAGTCTGGATAGGCGATCCGAAGATTTGACTCTGCAAGCCGCCTGTAAGGTGCAGCGAAAAAATAACCACACAGCCCTAACAATTCTCCGGCATAAAAAACAACTGTTAACGGCAAGTGCCCCAGAAACCAGCTGACCAATCGATAACAAAGATAGATCGCGAAATCGCCTACTTCATGCAACTCGACTCCGTTCATGCATCATACAGACCGAACCGTTCTATCTCTACTCGCAATGATTGCAAATGGTTTCCCTCAACCTCTGGGATGAAAGCGCTTATGCAAGGCCTTCAATCCGCTTTGATCCACGTGAGTGTAGATCTCGGTTGTTGCAATATCAGCGTGACCCAGCAACTCCTGAATGATACGTAAATCAGCCCCATTTGCCAGGAGGTGCGTTGCAAAGGAATGGCGGAACAGGTGCGGATAAACGTTTTGATCTAACCCGGCCAATTCGGCCGTTTCTTTCACAATTTGCCAGATACGCTGGGTCGTTAGCTTCCGACCAAGCCGAGATAGGAAAATCTCGTTTGCGGTGCGCTTGGCCGCTAGTCGGATCCTTTCTTCGCGCAGGTATCGCTCGATCTGAACGCAAGCTTTCTTGCCGACAGGAACAAGACGCATCTTGGACCCTTTGCCAATGACTCGAATAATCCGATTTTGTAGATTTAGATTATCGAGTCGCGCATTGGCCAGTTCGCTTATTCGAAGGCCGGAAGCATAGAGCAGCTCTAAGATGGCTCGATCTCTGTGTGGAAACGGCCTTTGATCAAGGCTTGTTGCTAATAGCCGCTCAATGTCCGCAGGATTAAGTGTTTCCGGCAACCTGTGCGTCAGCCTTGGGAGTGGTAGCAGTTCGGCCGGATCCTGGGCTAGAATGGAACGTGATTTCAGGAACCGAAAAAAAATCTTAATCGCTACTGCGACGAGTTTCAGGGATGCTGCCGCTAAGCCTCTCTCCTTTTCATGCGCGAGAAAACTGCTGATTACCGGAAGGCGGACATCAACAGGAGATAGTATCGAATGCTTCTTTTTCAACCAATCAG
>JAFAXJ010000186.1 GCA_019241095.1 Verrucomicrobiota bacterium
TATCACGGCGCTGGCGGTAACTGCTGCACTAAGTGCAAGCAGCACAAAAGCTGATACACCTTATTCGTTCCAAACGATTAATAACAACGGTGACCCCGCATTTAACCAGCTTCTCGGGATCAATAACGATTCTACGATTGCAGGGTACTTTGGTGATGGAACTGTACAACCCAACAAAGGCTATACGGTAGTCCCTCCTTACGACCAAGCCTCTTTCACCAACGAAAATTTTCCAGGATCCGCTCAGACGCAGGTCGTTGGGATCAATAACGGCAGCACTCCAATCACTGTCGGTTTCTGGATTGATCCGAATGCTGACAACTACGGATTTGTTAAAGACGGAGTCAATTACATCCAGGTTGTCGATCCCAATACGCCAGCACCGGTAGCGGGGAAGCCTGCCACCAATCAACTGCTGGGTGTTAATGATGGTTCTCTTGCAGTCGGCTTCTATAATGATGCGGCCGGAAATGCACATGGTTACGTGTACGACATTCAGAAGGGCTCCTTCACCGCAGTTATTCCGAACTCGTTCAATGCTGTGAGCCTTACCGCCACGGGCATCAACAACAGCGGTTTACTCTCGGGATTCTACACTGATAACGGGGGAGCCGAACACGGCTTCATCGGGAATCTGAACACGGATACTTTCACCAGTCTGGACGATCCCAACGGAACGAATACCATGCTGCTTGGCCTGAATAATAAGGGGCAAGTGGTCGGAAGCTTTGTCAATGCAAGCGGTGTTACAAACGGAGCTGTATACAACATCGCGACTAAAACCTGGCAGACGGTGAATGATCCAAACCAATCTGGCACGCCTGCTTTCAACGTGACTGGAACAACAATTAACGGCATAAGCGACAAAGGCCAGTTAGTTGGATTTTATTCTGACGGCACGAATGTCAATGGGTTTTTGGCAACGCCGGTTCCCGAACCGTCAGTGGTTTCTATGGTGCTGGTTTCTGCGATCGCAAGCCTCGGAATATTTAAGGTTAGAAGCCGTCGAGTTGGCTGATCACGAAAAGCTGACGCTATAGATCTTAGCTAACCAGCATTTCTCAGGTATGAGAAATGCTGGTTAGCTTTTGTGGTTGTGCGGCTCCGTTCTTTCCAGAACGTCGGCGAACGGTCTCCGAAGATCACCTGTTCGCTTGAATTTTAGCTGACACCTCCGACGCAGGCACTGGAAATAGCGCGTCACTTCAGCATCAAAAAAGACGCATGATCGCAACAGGCGTTTCCGGGTTAACGCAAAAGAGTCTCTCTCTTCCCGCTGTCAACATGCGCCTGCCTCGATCACTGAATCAACTCACTCCGCTCAATGAAGCTGCATACCGCTATCGGTTACCGGTCGTACGTCCAATCACAAAGGCGAACGCGAACCCTGTAAACTATGGAACTTGAGACTCTCAAAGACCTTTACATTCATCAGCTGAAAGATCTCTACAGCGCTGAACAACAACTAGTCAAAGCACTAGGCAAGATGGCGAAAGCCTCGACAAACGAAGAGTTGTCCAGCGGCTTTCAAAAACATCTGGAGCAAACCAAAGAGCATGCCCAGCGTGTTCAGCAAATACTTTCGAACAATCAGCAAACCACGCGCGGGCCAAAATGCAAAGGCATGGAAGGAATCATCGCTGAGGGAGCAGAAGTAATGGAGGAAGAAAGTGATCCGGAAGTTAAAGACGCGGCTCTGATTGCTTCAGCGCAGCGGGTTGAGCATTATGAGATGGCAGGCTATGGAACTGCTCGTACTTATGCGGAGTTGCTCGGAGACAAAGAAGCTGCTCAAATGCTTCAGACGACGTTGGACGAAGAAAAACAGACCGATGAGAAGCTGAACAAGTTAGCGAAGACTTCGATCAACGCTTCGGCTGCGCAGAAAAAGAAATAGGTTCCGAGCGGCCGAAGCCGCACCTCAAGATTCGGCTAGGGCTAAGCAGACGCCTAGCCCTAGCTCCCGTTTTCCGAAAAGCTCAGTGCTTCAGAACAAGTCGCTTTAATCGGTAAGGCCAAGCGGGAGGCGAATAACTGCGGATTCTCTGGACGCAGAAGTAAAAGTCCTTGCAACGGTAAGGATATTTCTTTACCGATTTAATGTAGGTTAAAAAAAAGCCAGGTTGGGATATGCCGCAATCCGTCCCTGGCAGAAAAGCCCCGCGGTGTTAAACTTCAAAGTAGCCCCCCATGAAACTTCTCAGTGCGTTTTCTAGCCGACGCCTCTTTATTTGTTTATTACCCTCGATGTTAATCGCTGCTGGCAGCGTTGGTTTGGCAGCGGGCCAAAAGCCCTCGATCCCACTTATCGTCAAGGATACGACCTCGAATTATTGGCAGAT
>JAFAXJ010000305.1 GCA_019241095.1 Verrucomicrobiota bacterium
CTGGCCAAGTGGGGAATTCGACCGCCCCGATTTTATTGCCCACAGATCTGTTGTTCGACTACGATTCGGCGACCCTTCGTTCAGGAGCGACGGCTAGCCTCCAAAAGCTAGGCAGAATCATACAGCGTAATCCTGACGCTTCATTCAAGGTCGAAGGTCATACCGACTCCTTCGGCTCCGATGCATACAATATGGATTTGAGCCAACGGCGTGCAGAGATTGTCAAGCAGTGGTTGGTGGAAAATATGGGAATTGACGCCAACCGAATTCAGACTCAAGGGTTCGGAAAAACGCGTCTTCTGGTTCCAGGAGTTCGCTCAGTGGAAGAACAACAGCTCAATCGACGGGTCGAAATTGTGATTCGGACGAAGAAGAGCTAGTTGCATCGATTTTGCTGAGCCGGTGTTCGAACTGCCCAGAGAGCGAGGCAATGCTCTGGACCTAACTGTGGAAACTGCGCGGACATAAAGGGTCTCTCAAATGATCTTTGTACGGACAGCTAGCGCGGCCGAGCCTTCCTCTTCAAAATCCAAACTTCTTAGTTCTCTGAACGGTAGACAACGGTCATACTCGCGACGCCAATCGCGTGCGACTTGACATCAGCAAACGCTTTACGCGCAGAGTCGCCAGCTTTTATCGACAATTTTGCAACGTTTAAAGCGTAAACAGTGATCACATACCGGTGTTGCGCACCTTGGGGTGGACAGGGTCCCCCATATCCAATTTGGCCATAATCGTTCCTGCACTGCGCGGGGAAATTGCCGGTATCAGTCCCGGCACCGGCGGGCAATTCTCGCGTTGACGCAGGCAAATTAACCAGCAACCAATGCCACCAGCCTTTACCAGTCGGAGCATCGAGATCGAACATGCTCACTGCAAATCCCTTGGACACGCCTAGGGGGGAGCCTTTTGAATTCTGAGTTGAACTGAACCAACGCAAAGGAGGAGAAATATTCTCGCCTCCGCAGGTATCCAAGAGTTGCTGTTTGGGAACCGTTCCTCCCGGTTTCAACACTGGACTAGTAACCTCGAAATTTGAGGCTTGGGCTAATCCGCTTTTCACGAACAAGCAAAAGGACAAGAATGTGAGGATCACACATTTACGTCGAAACACCTGTTTGCTCATAAGAGATTAGCTCAAGAAGACTTCCATCAGGATCTCTGAAATAAACCGATTGACCTTCCCCTCGCACTCCGAATCGTTTTGCTGGCCCAAGTTCAATTTCCACTTGTTCTCGCTGTAAGTGCTGAATCGCCTCGTCTATTGTTCCATGCCATTCGAAGCAAAGATCACTGCCTCCGGGCTGGACCGGGATACGCGCTACCGGCTCTGCCTTAACTCCCGGCCCATGCAGATTCAGTAACATATCTCCAAACCGGTAAGCCCAACGCCTGCCTTCCAGTTGGAGGAGAGTAGCCCCTAGTACAGCCTGATAAAAGCGATTCGACCTCTCCCAATCGGAAACATGGATAACGCAATGATCAAAATTTACAGGTAAACCCATCCGACTTTGATATTCGGTCTGCCTTTAACTGCCAAGATAATCACTGATTGAGCGGGCGTATTTCGCCAGTCTTGGACAGCAACACCGCAACCCAGCGCGTCGACTGAAAATTTGCCATGACAATGACCATGATTACCGTCAGGGGAACGCACAGAAACGCTCCCACGATTCCCCACAGGGACCCCCAAACGATTAGCGCAACAATCACCCCTAAGGGACTCAGATTCAGGCTTTCGCCAACCAAATTGGGTTCTACAATATTACCCATAAATTGTGCGATCGCAGTAATGCCAATGCTGACGGCTAGAAACGGGCCAAGGCTGTCAAACTGCACAGCAGCAAGAACAGAAGGCAGAATTGCCGCGATAACCACTCCTATTGTCGGAAGGAAGTGCAGTAAAAAAATCAGTAATGCCCAGAATTCAGCAAAATCCAAGCCGACTGACCGCATTAGGATATAGGCCAGGACGCCCGTTGTAAAGCTTACCGCAGTCTTGACTCCGAGATAGGTGTGAACGTCGTGATCAATGCGACGGAGCAGTATCAGCGCCTTATTTTTCTGATCGAAATCGGGAAGCATTGCATCGAGCTTTTTCGCAAAAAAACGGCGCTCGAGCATGATGAAAACCCCATAGATCGCCACAAGTATGACATCCTCCAAAATTGCAGCACCCGCTCTCGCTACCGACGTAGCGGCCGACCGAAAGTCGATCGTTCGCAGCATTTGGCGCAGTTCTCTGGGTTCTTCGATGCCTGCGCGAGCGAAGAATTCTGTTTGCAATTGTAATAAGCGCGATTGGTATTTCGGAGCAACAGCGGCCACATGAAACGCGTTCTGAACAATGATATCAAGCAGCGCGAAGCTCACCCCGAAAATCAAGAAAAATGACAAAACCAAACTGATAGTGATTGGGACTTGGTACTTGCCAATCCGTATTTTTCGAATCAGGCGTGCAACAATTTCGATCAAATAGACTGCGAGCACCGCCATAACCAACGGTATGAAAATGTGCTTCGCATAGCTCAGCACGAAGAAACAGCTGATGACGATTCCTAAGGTCAGGGCGACTGAAATCAAGCGTCGTTGGTCCGGAGCACGGCGAACATCTTGGTCTGTTAACATTTGACTGAAAGTATTTGGAGGAAGTTCACCGTTCCTCTCGGCCCCCGAGCTGCTAAACCCTTCTCGAGATTGAAGTTGGCGCTCCAGACCCTAAACAGAAGCTACAAGTTCCGCACCATCTACCAGCCGCCGCTGATTTTGATAAACACGAGAAATGAGCCGGAGCACCGCGATTGAGAGTGGAATTGACAAAATATCCGAAAGGATAGCAAAGCCCGCTGATACCGACCACTGATCAAGCGTGGAGACCTGCAGTGCCAACTCAAAGGAGATTTGAGTCGCTATCGAATAAGCAAGAAACAGTATCCACCAAACAGTTACCAGCCGTGAGCTATGCCTTTTCGACCAATCTGAAGGGTTCTCACTCGCACGCCAGATTTCACTCATCACCTGCAAGGGTCGGATGAGACTGAGAAACGGAATAAAGTAATAGCCGACAGCCCACCCCGGAGAAAATCTAAGCCCGCTAGTACCAAATCCTTGAATATTCTTATACGAACGGAATACCCACCGCAAAAAGACGATTCCGATGGTGATCTGGAGCATGGACTGGAGAAGACCAACAGCTGCTTGTAACGGGTCTGTCATGTCAAGCTGATCAAAAGAGATCCGTCCGGTGCGTACCTGGAAAAATTCAACCAGATCAAGAACTACGGCGATTGCGGCCACCGCGGCGCCAATCCAAAGCAATCGCTGCAAAAATCTTGTTAACCGAGAAGGATCAATCAAAAACCGTCGGTTCTGATATTCTTCCTGAGATCGCAATTCAGAAACGGCCGGGACGCGTTCCCCTAACCATTCTGAAAGTGGCTTCCACTCGGTCATCCCAGTTCTCCAATATATTGTCCTGGCCGGGATGAGACCATTTTCCCAAAGGCTGCGAACCTCCTGTTCTGATCGCTGAGTTGTCTGTCCGTCTGGATAGCGGAGATAAATCGGCAACATGGAGAATCAACCTTATAGTATAGACAGCTCTGCCTCGCAAGTCGTTGGTTCAGCGCCGACGAAGCAGACCCGCCCGAGGCATTGTAGAGACAGACGTCTACAGTCCAGAAGCCAATAGCAATTGCGCTAGATCAACTCGCTTCGAAAGTCAGATTAGACGGCTGCCGATAGGTTGGTGTCTAAAGCGGATATTTTGAACATGGAATAGATCCATGACCAGGTGGTTTCGGCGAACCTAATCAAACAGTTAGACTCTACTTAAGACTATGAACTCTCTCAACACTGTCACAGCCGACGCTTCAGCCGAATTGCTTGACCGGCACGTGATTGACGATAAGGGCGATGAGATCGGCACTATTGACGCATTCTGGACCGATGAAATTTCCGGAAAAATTGAATTTGTTGGTGTCAAAACAGGTTGGATATTCGGCAAAACTCATATTGTTCCGGCAGAGGGCGTTGAGATTGCTGACAATGGCAACATCCGAGTTCCCTACGATGCGGAATATGTGAGGAATGCTCCCAGCTATCCTGCGGACCAAAACCTGACCGATGTACAGGAGGAGGAGATTTATCGTCATTACAATATCTCGGCGCAAGGGCATGCCGTGCACGCTGGTACAACGGCTGGAACAGCCGGAGGTATGTTATCTGGAACAGCCGAAGGAATAGCGGCCGGAGCAGCTGGGGCTGTGGGCGGAGCGGTAGGCGCAGTAACTGGGGCCGGAGCGAGGCACAGAGACGACGATTTGCATCGCGGATCTCCTGTGACGGGTACTGACGTAGGCCGAACCGGGGTTGATATCACAGATGAATCCGGTACCGGGGTGGGTCGAACGGGGGTCGGGCTCAAAGGCGAAGACGTTTCTGGCTCTTCGGTCTCGGGTACTGACGTAGGGACAAGCGGTGTTTTACCGGTTAATGAGGGGCTAGCTTCGGGGCAGACCAGCGAGACGCTTCGTGAGACCACAGGTACTCGCACTGGTGTGGGGCGCGAAGGGGTTGTCGAAGTTCCTTTGGCGGAGGAGAAATTAAATGTCGGAAAACGTACCGTTGAGGAAGGTCGCGTTCGCTTGCGTAAGATTGTCCGAACGGAGCAGGCAAATGTTCCAGTCGAGTTGCGCAGGGAAGACGTCGTGATTGAACGAGTCACCCCGGAAAGCGTAACTGCTGGAACTGAGACGAGCTTCCGAGAGGAACAAATAGAGGTTCCTTTGACGCGTGAAGAGGCAGTCGTCCAGAAAGAGACTCATGTTACCGGCGCAGTCAGAGTGCGAAAGACCGAAGATGCGGAAACGCGTACAGTAGGTGACACCGTTCGACGGGAGGATGTGGTGGTTGACGATTCACGGAGCGGCAGAGAGCATGACACGACCACGACAGGACACGAAAAAATCGAGGGGGACATTACAGATCGAGATGTAAAAGACCGGGATACGAAAATTTAGTTCGAAGCGTGGGACTTACAAGGCAGCGACTCATCGTCGCTGCCTTTTTTTGTTAAAAGCGAGCATAAGGTATATGGACGAAACAGAAGAAAATGGGGTCCCAAGTCCAGAAGCGGATCCAACTTTAGAGGAAATCCGAGTTCCTGTTGCAGATCCCCGGGATGAGGGGAGAGAAGAACAAGCGACGCAGTGACTTGGTTGGATAGCTACGGCAAAGAAGCCTGGATCTTCTATGGCAATCTTTTTCAGTAAATGATTGCAGGCAAGAGGCGTTCGATGCAGTGCCGTACTGGTTGCTCGTCCACTCGGTTGCAGTACGATAAGATTTCGTGAAGACACCTGAACCGTCCCAGCTAACAGTCTTTGTTACCGGCGCTTCCGCCGGTTTTGGCTCCGCGATCGCAAACCGTTTTGCTTCGTCAGGTCATCGCGTTATTGCGGCAGCACGCCGGATCGAGAGACTCTATCCTTTGCGTAAACGCTTTGGCGATCACCTGATAGTTGCTGCGCGAGTAGACGTTCGGAACCTATCATCGATTAACGAGGCAATCTCATCTTTACCGGTGTCTTTCGCGGAAATCGATGTGCTCGTGAACAATGCCGGCCTGGCTCTGGGTTTGGAACCTGCACAAAAAGCCAAAATCGGCGATTGGGAGATAATGGTGGACACAAACATTAAAGGTTTGATGTATTGCACGCAGGCTCTTCTGCCCAAGATGGTCCGGCGGAACCGCGGACACATTATCAATCTCGGCTCGACGGCGGGGGAAGTCCCATACCCCGGAGGAAACGTTTATGGCGCGACGAAAGCCTTTGTACACCAATTCACGCTCAATCTGAAAGCGGATCTTCTGGGCACGGCGATTCGGGTAACGAGTATCGAACCAGGCCTTTGCGGAGGAACTGAATTCTCTAATGTCCGTTTTGCGGACGACGCTAAAGCAGATGCGCTTTATGCCGGCACAGAACCGTTAACAGCTGACGATATTGCCGAAGCGGTTTTTTGGACCGCTTCCTTGCCGTCTCATGTCAATATCAATTACATGCAAATGATGCCGGTATGCCAGTCCTTTGGGCCGCTAGCTGTTCATCGTAAAGAGACATAAGGTCGCAGGATAAGGAGCATACAGCTGCAAAGCGCGGCGATGTTCCGGAAAGGGCGTTCCCAGTGTGATTCCAAGTTTCGTTATCGCCGGTAAGCTACCAGGAAAAGCCGCCGAAAAGGAAATAGCACATTCGAATCGGCCTGGTGAGGAAACTCTTTCGCAATCAGGGCCAAATATTCCGAGACGAATTGCTCTTTCAACGAAGAACTCGGTAACGCGTCTAAAAACGGTCGCAACCCGGTCCCTTTGTACCATTCGACAACCAAAGCAACACCGGTCAAGACGTGAACATATTCAGTAGCCCAAAGATCAAGCTTTGAAGAATATGGGGCCAGTAAATCGTAATAGAACGGCAGGTCATGGGTGAACCATTCTCGGCTAGGGCCAACGAATTTATCTCGCCACTCAGCAGAATGGGCCAACTCTCTAGTCAAGCGATGGGCGGGGGCATCGTAATTCCCGGGAACTTGAACCGCGAAAGCTCCTCCTGGCTTGACATACCGAAAGAGGCGAGGATAAAGCTTTGAATGATCAGGCACCCATTGCAGGGCGGCATTGGAAAAAATCAGGTCATAACAAACAGATGGCTGCCAAGTGGAAATGTCGCCTAATTCTGATTCATATCCAGCCTGCTTTGCTGATGCAATCATATCGGGCGAATGATCTACTCCCGTGATCACTGCGTTTGGCCAGCGATTAATTAACACGAGGGTGCTATTCCCTGGGCCACAGCCGAGATCAATGACGCGTTCCGGATTGTCCAGTTCGATGCGTGCCACAAGATCGCGACAAGGCCTGGTTCGTTCCTCTGCGAAACGTAGATACTGCTCGGCATTCCAAGTAGGCATTTTGTGATGTCAACCGAGGAACGGAATTGGCCGGTTCGTTGCTCGAAGGTATAAAAAGCAAAGTCCAAGCAACATGAAAATTGCAGCGGGTGTCCATGCAGCGACCATTGGCGGGACTCGAGCGCCTTGTCCAAGTGCCATAAAAATGTTGCTTGCAGAAAAGAGACCGACAAAAAGCAACAATCCCCCGGCGACACCGCCCAAAGCTCCCCTTCGCGTAAAAACGATAGACAACGGGCTTGCCACTAGTATAACGACCAACACGTTCCAAGGCAGCGCAAACCTGTACGCCATCTGAGTCCTGTATTCCGCGAGGTTAGTCGCCGGAAAATCGTTGTTAGTCTGCAAATATTGCTGAAGCTGCGGCACTGTCATAAATTTCCCCTTCAGTACCGAGCTACCCAGACGCCACGGTGTCTCGCTCCAGCCTGCAAACTCTCGTGAGTCGAAAAACTCGTCTCGAATCACATTACCTTTTGGGTCCACGTAAGAAATCTTGCCATGATAAAATGTCCAGACACCTCGATTGGCATCATAGCTCGCATTTTGGCCGTAAAGACGAAACAAAATGGTCTGTGAGGCATCTTGCTGAATCATAACGACGTTTTGCAACTCTTCAGTTTTCCTGTTTAAAAGTTGCATAAACCAAATTCGGTGATCAGTCCGGTTTGGAAACACGTTACCTTCCAATCGTGAGTTACGCGATTTTCCGCGAGCAAGTTCCTCCAGCAAATAGGTGGCTGCCCACTCACCTCGCGGCGCCAAGTCATAATTGAGCCAAGTACAAGCGCCAGTAAGTAACAAGCCAAAGACGAGAAGAGGTGTAAGAATCCGGGATATACTTACTCCGGCGCTCAGCATGGAGACAATCTCATTACGACGCGACATGCGAGTCAGGACATAAAGGAGGCCGAGTAGAACGCAAAGAGGCATCCAGGTCACAACAATGAAAGGGATCTGGGTGAGGTAAAATTCCGCTACTGCGGAGAAGGATAGATGTGCTTCCTGGATCTCGTTAGCGTGTTCTCCCAAATCGTAGACAAGCCAGATCGCAACCAGTCCAAACAGAGAGTAAAAGAACGGTACTAAAAAGTTTTTCAGCAGATAACGGTCAAATATCCTGAACACAGAAGTAAGGGGAATAGATAAACTGCTAGTTGCAGACTGTAAATCGCTTGATGATTGTACAGATTCTACTCAGAGCGCTCAGGAAAGATGGCTTTGAGGTCACAACAGTGTGATCGCTCTACGTGAACATTTTGATAGCGAGTTTGGGGAGAACATTCATTCAATGTTCGGCAAAGATGGGCTACTTTCAAAGGCCAAAAAATTTGAGTACCGGGCAGAGCAGCAGCAGATGGCTGTCGAAGTGGCAAGAGCTTTAGAAGCCGCCCACCCGCTTGTGATCGAGGCTGGCACCGGTGTCGGTAAATCCCTGGCATATTTGATCCCTTCCATTTTGTTCAGCTTGGAGAATCATCGAAAAGCGATTGTTTCGACCCATACGATCAATCTTCAGGAACAGCTGTTAGGAAAAGACATCCCGATTGTACGCAAACTTCTTAGCCATCCTTTCGAAGCAGCTCTGTTGAAAGGCCGTCACAATTATCTCTGTCCTAATCGGCTGGATCGAGCGTTGAAGGCGGGAAATGAATTGTTTACCAGCCCTGAACAGCAAGAATTATTGCGCATCAAAGCGTGGAGCGAACAAACGAAAGATGGAACTCTGAGCGAAATTGACCCGGACCCTTCTGTCTGGAGCCAGGTTTGCAGCGAAGCTCACATCTGCACGCCAAAGGTTTGCGGAACAGAGGGCCGCTGTTTTTACCAGAATGCCCGCAGGAAATTGATCTGTGCCGATGTGATCGTAATGAATCACACTCTGTTTTTTTTGCTTTTAGCGAGCATGGGAGATTCGGACCGCAGAACGCATGGATATCTTTTCCCTAATGATTTTGTCATCTTTGACGAAGCGCACACTTTAGAATCAGTTGCGGCACGTCAAATCGGAGTTGGCGTGTCCCAATATGGACTCAAGCAGACACTGCAAAGGCTTTATAATCCGAAGACTCAAAAAGGAATATTCACAGCTTTAAGAGCGCAAGAAGCAATCCGGGAAACGACAGCAACCTGGGAAGCGGTGGACAAATTTTTCGGAATTATCGAACTAACAGCTGATTTTCAAAAAAGCAAAGAATACCGGGTCAGAGCACCCGGCTTGGTAGATGACACGATCTCTATTCCATTGGCTCGGATCCAATCCGCGGTCATTGAGGTGATCAAAACGTTGGATGACGAAACGTTAAAGAGTGAGTTGCAGGATCTTGGAAGACGAATCCGTGATGCGCGGACCGGCGTGGACGATTTCCTCCAGCAGAAACCAGACAACTATGTGTACTGGATCGAGCAAACGGGCAAAACGGCGGCCAGCCTAACCCTGAACGCTGTGCCGATAGATATAGCCTTGGTTTTAAACCGCATGTTGTTCAAAGAAGAAAAAACGTGTGTAATGACGAGCGCAACGCTATCGGTGGGTCGCGATGATCTGGCATATTTCCGCAATCGCGTCGGCGGTTACGATGCGGCAGCGACGAAGATAGGCAGCCCCTTTGATTACGAGAAGCAGATGCGCATCTTCGTTGTCCAGAAAGTGCCTGACCCGCGAGATCCAGAATACGAGAAAGAGCTGGAACGATGGATCGGCCACTTTCTCGAAAAATCTAAAGGCCGTGCATTTGTATTGTTCACCAGTTACAAGACGCTGAGCAGTTTGGCTGAACGCATGAAGCCGCTGCTCTCGAGACGTTACACCTTCATGGCGCAGGGCCATGGTATGTCTCGCACCCAGATGCTTGAACGCTTCAAACTCACAAATGACGGAGTTTTATTCGGGACCGACAGCTTCTGGACAGGGGTTGACGTTCCTGGCGAGGCACTGTCCAACGTCATTATCACGAGATTGCCGTTTGCCGTTCCCGATCACCCGATTGTCGAGGCGAAACTGGAATTCATTGAGTCAAATGGCGGAGATCCTTTTCTAGAGTACTCTTTGCCTGAAGCGATTCTGAAACTCCGGCAAGGAGTAGGTCGCCTGATTCGGACAAAAACTGACAGTGGTTTAATCGTCATACTCGATCAGCGCATTCTCAACAAGCACTACGGAAAGGCCTTCTTGCAGGCACTGCCACCTTGTCCTGTGGAGATCGTCAAATAGACAGCCTTGAATTCATGCCTGCATGCACCGATGCGGTAATCGCTTTTGTGTCTCTTCTGGAAGCGAGCCTTCAAGATCTTAGCTTCCAAAAACTCACGCTGGGAAACTTCAAAGGTCAACCTGAGGATCTGGAGCATATCTATGTCCGCTTGATCGTTCTGAAAAAGGGAGTACGGCTCAGCTTTTTGCATCGGCACACCCATTCAGATCAAACCTCAAGCTATTTAATTTCGGAAGGTTTGGCAAAGCTGCGGGATTGGATAGGCGTAAGTAGCTTGGCGGCGACGCTTTTGACCAACAGCCATAGGTATCAATTGATTTGTAATAGAAAAGGTAAACCAAGACTCGTTACAAGCCGAGCTGAGGCCCAAGAAGATCGTAAGCACGACCGATCAAAAACAAGGCTCCTTCGTGACGAGGCTTTTTTGTGGCGGCTTGGTATTCTCGGTCCTGACGGCAAGCCGAAAACACACATGGGTGATAAATACCGGCAAATCCACCAATTCATCGAAATTCTTGCACCGGCTCTTCGATTTTTATCTAACAAAAGCAGTTTACGTGTAATCGATATGGGCGCAGGAAAGGGCTATCTCACTTTCGCATTGTATTCCTTTCTGGACCAGGAAGGCTTTCATCCCAACGTCTTGGGCATAGAAGCTCGTGAGTCTCTGGTCAGCTTTTGCAACAGTATCGCGGGTCAATGCGCATTTAATAATTTGCGATTCCAATCAGGTGAGATCAGCACTGTCAAAGAAGAAAAACTCGATGTTCTAGTTGCTCTGCACGCGTGCGATACCGCGACGGATGATGCACTTTTCTATGGCGTTAGACATGGCACAGAACTGATTCTAGCTGCCCCATGCTGTCACAGAGAACTCCGGCCGCAAATCGTTGCTCCTCCTGGACTAGAACCGCTGTTTCGATATGGCATCCAGCAGGAAAGGATGTCGGAAGCGATCACAGATTCTCTGAGGGTTATGTTTCTTCAAGCCAGCGGGTACAAAAGTCGTATTCAGGAATTCGTTGCTGTCGAGCATACGATGAAAAACCTACTCATCATGGCTCGGAAAAACTCCAGAGCGCAGGAAAAGTCGGCTATGCTAAATTCGGCCAAAGAGTTCCAGGCGCTCTTTTCCATCAAACATCAGCGGCTTGGAGATCTCTTGCGCGGGATTTTGGCGCCCGACAATGAAGCGCTGCATCCCCGGAACACAGAAGACTTGGCGGCCTTTTCCTATGAAACTGACGCAACGCGGGAAAGCGCCGCGAGATGAATAATTCTCTCTTCCGTAGCTTCAGCCCTGCTTAGTTCTCCAGACACGCGACCCTGACGCATCACTACAATCCGGTCTGCCAAGGCTAAAACTTCCGGTAAATCACTCGAGATCACCAGGATAGCGATACCCTCAAGAACTAATTCATCGAACAGAGCGTAGATTTCTGCCTTGGTGCCGATATCAACTCCGCGAGTCGGTTCATCCACAATCAAAAGACGAGGCTCGACAGCAAGCCATTTCGCAAGCAGTACTTTCTGTTGATTTCCTCCGCTCAACAAGCCGGTCCGCTGTTCCGAGGTTGGAGTGCGCACTCGCAATCGTGAGATATAGCGATCGACCAAAGCGTTCTCATTTGCGCGATTAACAAAAGGTCCTACGGCAAGATTGCGCAACTTAGCAAGCGAGATATTATCCCCCACCCCACCATTAAGCACCAAACCCATCAATTTACGATCCTCCGGAACAAATGCGACGCCTGCAGCCAAGGCGTCGTTGGGTTGGCGAATTTGAACCCTCTTACCATTCAGTAATATCTCGCCCCGATCAGCAGGAGGTGATCCAAAAATACCTAACGCCAGTTCACTGCGGCCCGCGCCGATCAAGCCGGCCATTGCAACCATCTCTCCGCGACGCACAAAAAAACTAACGTCCGAATACTGGTTCCTTCTTGTTAATCCCTTAACCTCCAAAACAACGTCTGTAACCTGGGCTCGCGATCGATGAAATTGGAGAAGCTCTCTGCCGACCATTAGTCGGACTACCTCATCATCGCTGGTTTCTTGGATCCTTGCCGTACGGACATGTTGCCCGTCTCTTAAGACCGTAACTGTATTACAAAGGGAAAAGACCTCTGGCAATCGGTGTGAAATATACAAGATAGTAACTCCACGAGATTGCAGCTCTTTCACAACTCGAAATAACAGCGCAGACTCTGTCTCCGAAAGGCTTGATGTTGGTTCATCTAAAATTAAAAGCCGAGGATCCCGAATCAGGCTCTTGCATATTTCAATCAACTGCTGCTGCGCGACGGTCAGGGAGCGCACCACCCGGTCGGGATCGAAGTGCAAACCCAGCCGATTCAACGCCTTGATCGCCCGATCGCGGAGTTTAGATCGATGCAGAAAACCAAATCGATTCGGTTCAATTCCAAGCAGAATGTTTTCTGCAATCGAGAGATTCGGCGCTAGATTCAGCTCCTGATAGACAATCGCGATACCCTTCTCCTGAGCTTCGGCCGTACTGCTAAAATGAACCATTTCACCTCGAAATTCCAGGCTGCCGCTATCCGGTTGATGGACTCCGGCAAGCACCTGCATCAACGTGCTTTTTCCCGCGCCATTTTCACCCATGATTGCATGAATACTGCCCTGCTCAACTTCGAAAGAGACGTTCTGAAGCGCTTGGACGCCCGGAAAGCGTTTTGAAATTTCTTGTATTTTGAGAAGGGCAGCCATGGCTTCGGCAGCATGTCCGGCTTTGCGTTACTTTGGGAAGCCGCCGCAACTAGTCCTATTTAAGGAATTCCCCCACGTTCTTCGCCGTCACCACATCGACCCCTGTATCAACTACAGGCGGAACCTTGTTCCCGTTAGTCAGTTCGTTCAGCACGTCGACACTCTTTGTTCCCATCGCATAAGGTCTCTGACCGATCAAAG
>JAFAXJ010000215.1 GCA_019241095.1 Verrucomicrobiota bacterium
AGGAACTGTTAGATGCCCGAGCGAATCCTGTGGAGATTCTAGGGTGGTCCAACCGGATGCCAGAGTTGTTAACCAATCACCACTTAGTGATCACTAAGGCCGGAGGCGCAACTATTCAGGAAGCCATAGCTGCCCGGACACCCGTCATCATTAGTCAAGTTGTGCCGGGTCAGGAGGAAGGAAATGCTCGTTTGATTGTGGAGAATGATTGCGGATGCATAGCGCCCGGGCCAGACGCGATTATAGAAACCCTCGACCATATTTTCCTTAATAGTGAATCGAAGCTTCGGACCTGGGTCACCAACATCTCCAATATGAGCAAGCCGGACGCCTCCCTCCAGATAGCGCGATTTTTGCTGGAGACAGCTGTTCCTGAAAATCCGCCTCCGAAGAAGTTTGTGGAATTGCCACGTGGACGAGCAACACTGCAATCGAGGAAATCTGTTCTGCTTTGTGATCTTCACACGCACACCATTTTCTCTGACGGAAAACTTACGGTTCGGGAGTTGGTAGACTTTTACGGACAGCGCGAGTTCGATGCTTTGTGCGTGACTGATCACATTTGTGATCATTCGAAACTGATAGGACGTGTCACGAATTTAACAGGACTCGTACTTACGCTCGGCCGGGTGGAAGAATATTTCGCTACCATTGAGCGAGAAAAGAAAAGGGCTTTAGACCGCTATGGGATGATTCTGATGACCGGTTTGGAGTTCAACAAGGACGGGTTGACGAAGAAAAGCTCCGCTCATTTATTGGCGATTGATCTAAGAAATCCTATTGATCCAAGTTTGAGTGTGTCACAAACGATAGCAGATATCCATGCGCAAGGGGCGTTGGCGGTGGCTTCTCATCCCCATGAATTCAAAACACACTGGGGCAAGAACACTCTGTATTTCTGGGAAAACATCGACCAATACGCGCCCCTTCTTGACGCGTGGGAAATTGCCAACCGATACGATATCTTCAACCCTGTCGGCTTAAGACATTTGCCCTTCATTGCGAACAGTGACTTTCACAAACCAAAACACATATTTTCCTGGAAGACGGTGCTCTTCTGCGAAAAAGACCCGGAAGCGATAAAGCAATGTATTCGGCAAAATCGGGACGTTTCAATCACATTGTATAGAGATCAAAAGATTGGTCTTGATTACGAGGATATTTCCGACCGCAACGAGGTGGTGAAGTCGCAGGATATTGTTCAGTTTGCAAGGACCCGTTTCGCTTCAGCCCGATAGCCAACGCGCCCAGGGACCACCTCGAGCTAGCGCGACCTTCCAAGGAGCGAATAGGCTTCTGAACGCTAACAGAATAGGCCCGCAAACCAATGAGCCCGGGCTAGGCAGCAAATTCGTTTTGTACTTAGGGTAAGAAATCGTAGGGACAGGTCACAACCCACGGGGCTTACATGTAGGTTCGAAATAGATTGAGGTTACAGTCGAAGACTATGGGCAAAAGGAGCCATTCTGGAGAAGTGGGGTTTGAATGGTGGGGACAGGTCACAGATTCGTATCGAGAGAACGAAGCCTCAGGATAGGTGTTCCTTTCCCAATGCGATCGTTCAGGCAAAGTCCGGTGTCTGCTCAAGTAAGCACAATGAGGCTGGGCTTAAAATATAGGGACGTAAAATATAGGGACAGGTCACAACGGTGACTAGTCCGTTTTCGCCGATTCGCAGGGTTCAAACTGCCTGATTTTAAGTGCCTGAAAATCAGGGATAGGAGTTAAAAAGTCTGCACTATATTGGGACTCAGTTGGCCAGCGGCCGGCAGCGGAAATTTGCGGTTCAGGCTGAGAGATCTAAACGATGGGACAGGTCACAATCAGCAGCTTAAGCAAACTGAGCCATGCCCTAAATCAGCAATTTCCAGAATGCACTTAGACTGGGTCAGTCGAGGAGTCAATGACGCTGGTTAACGAACTCTTGGATCTCATCGGCACGTTTTGCGAGATATTCAGTAAAGTTTTTTTGTTCCGCCGGGTTCAACAATTCCTCGGCTTTGACCGCGCTTTCTTCTAGCTCCCGAGTGCGGAGAATGATTCTTTGATAATTACTTACGTTCCCTTTTCTGATTGCCGTTAAAGTAGTTTTGACCTCACTGATGTAGTCATCGTAGATCTGGATGTATTGATTCACGACATTGTTGCTAAAGGCCGGGTGTCCTTTCCGGGAAGCTTCGGCGACGGGCTCCTGTAACGTTTTTTCTGAGGCAGGATATTCTAGAGCGAGTGACACAGGTTGTTTCTCTACAGACTGGACACCGGATGTTGTCTCTGTTTGGAGCATTACTGTCGCCGGGCGAAAAGCGATATTCTGCAATGAACCAACTCTGTATTCAGTAACCGCCATTCCGAGAATGAAAAGGCTTGGCACAACAAGAACCGGGGTTGTGAAAAAATCAGACATCATTTAAACTCGGTCTTCTGACCATCAGCTGATTCAGAACAGTTGATGGACTGATCCGGATATGTGCGCGGGTCTCAACGCGGGGCTCTGGTCATCTTGATAGATCTGCCTGACTCAAAGTTCGAAAGCCCTCTCCGGTCAAAACTGACCAACCACATTCGTGATCGTCAAGGTGAAGCACCATTGCTGATCGACCATGAGGGCGCATCAATATAGGATAGCAAACAAGAATATTGACTTCGGCCATTAACAACGTTTGTAGCATTCGGCGCAGCTCTGTTGCGACCTCCTTCATTTCAACAATTAAAATTTCAGAGATACTGTAGGCTATTTCATTTATATCGAATAAATTTTCGATTGCGTCAGGGTCGCTTCCAACAAGCCTTACAATTGCCGAGTCCGTCGAATCTTGAGCATTCAGCGCTAAGACGTGAACTTCGTTTTCGTTTAAGAGCTTAACAACCTCTAACAAAGCTCCAACTTTGTTGTGCAAAAACACTGAGAATTGCTTGACCGTTGGACCCTCAGTTTTTTCCTTAACGCTTCGAACATCCGTGGACATTGATGATCTATTTGTATGAGTAAATCAGGCAGAATGTCGATGGCGTGCCATCTTGCAAAGCTATTTTCACGTAGTACAGGCCGCTCGACTCAGGTGCAAAACCCGCAGCCGCTCGATTTTCTGCCTGATAAGGCTGGGTCGTTATCGGGCTTCCTTTCTCGTCAAAAACCGCGACGGCGAACCTATTGTCTTTTTCTGAGGAGGACACAGTGAACCAGTAAGCATTCCCATTATATAGATTGACCGCAACGATAGCAGGAGTTTCCTTTGTGATCTTACCAGAAAAATTTCCATCGCGTATCTTGAAGCCATCATTTTGAAACGCCCCAGCGAAATCAATTACGTCACTTCTGGCAGCAACTTCCTCGTTCGTAGAACTCTGCGCCGGTCCAGGCGTAGACCAACTGATCAGATAAAGAATTAATAGCAGCGAAGATCGGTTCATTCCGCGGTTGCGATTTCTTTCGTCAGTTTGGATGCCGCGAGATTGAGACTTCGGACTTCCTCAACCGACGGGATATGATCTAAGGGAAATGAAACCATCTTCTGGATATCCTCAAGTTCCGCAATAACTTTTTGTACCAGAGAGTCGCTTTGCAACTTGCCAGCCAAATTGGAAATTTTGTTCTTCAGATATTCAACAAGGGATGGCTGACGAAGCAATTTCGCTTGATCGCGATCATAGTTTTGCAGTAGCAGGCCAGTCACAACACCCGTTCCGCGAATCCACCCGCCTATGTTGACCAACGTGATGAGGTCCGGGTCACGGTTTTCTAACATAGCCTTTTTCACCTCATTTTGAGTAGCTTCCAATTCTTCGTTCAGAGGTCCCCACGCATTGTTTTCAGCGAATTCGCTTATGGTCGCTCCGCGTGCCAGTACGCTCTGCGAAACACTTAGTTTCTTAGCTAACGCCAAAACATCCTTACCGATGTTTTTGACCTGCTGACTGTCCTGCGCCTCTACAGCAATATACCCGTCAGCGATTAGTGTCCCGAGATTCAGTGCCATCTGAGCGCGCTTAGCCGAACTGATTACAACGGGAGGCCGAAACTGTGAAGCCCAATTTGGTTTTGCGCCTTTTTGAAACGCAGCGAAGAACTCGCCCGGAGTGGGTATAGTCAACCCTTCTATCCAGACAGCATGTTTCATTGCATCTGGTGAAAGCGGTGCTTGGTCGGAAATTGGAAGACTTGAGGTTAGGGGTTGATCCGAAAACGCTGCGGGCACGTATGACAAGAGGAGGAAACTCAAAATGAGCCATTTCCGCAGGAAGCACATATTTTGCCAATTTATCAGGTGGGAATTGCCTGTCCAGTCTACGGTCTGAACTCAACAAGCGCGGACTCATTTGAGCTAGTCCGGCCGCTCTTTAAGAATTGTCCCCTCTCGATTTTTACTTGTCGTCCCGGTGAGGGCGCTTGATTGTAGCAGTCCTCATGAAGGTGCACGTAATCGTGATGCCGAAACGGACTGTCTTGGATCCTCAAGGCATGGTGGTGAAGAATGCCATCAAAGAGCTCGGTTTTGCCGGGGTTCAACACGTCCGCGTTGGCAAATTCTTAGAACTTGAGTTCGCTCATCAGCCGGAGAAATTTCGATTGGAAACCTTGTGCCGTGATCTTCTGTCGAATCCTGTAATCGAGGATTTCGTTATTCAGAGTGAGGCTGACGCCTCGGGCTCAGAATGAGAATAGCAGTCCTTCAATTTCCGGGATCCAATTGCGATCAGGATTGCTTGCGAGCTTTCCGAGAAGGCTTGGGCGCGGAAGCCGACTATCTATGGCACAAAAATACTTCCTTGAGCGGTTTTGACGGTATTGTAATCCCAGGAGGCTTTTCGTATGGCGATTACCTGCGATGCGGTGCAATTGCCCGTTTTTCGCCAGTTATGAAACCGGTAATTGAAGCTGCAGGTGCCGGCATGCCGGTGATTGGAATCTGCAACGGATTCCAAATTTTGTGTGAAGCTGGACTGTTGCCTGGGGCGCTGCTCCGGAATCGCACCCTTCATTTTGTTTGTAAGATGAGTTTGCTACGATTGGAAACAGAAGGGACACCTTTTACGGCTCGGCTGCGGAAAGGTCAAATCTTGCGATTGCCAATTGCGCACGGCGAAGGGGCATATTACGCCAATGAGACGATTTTGGCGGACATCGAAGCTCACGACCAAGTTATTTTTCGCTATGTTGACGCTTTCGGGAAAGTTACGGATCAGGCAAATCCAAACGGCTCCCTCCACAACATTGCTGGGATCTGCAATGAAAAACGGAACATCCTTGGCATGATGCCGCATCCTGATCGGGCATGGGATCAAAGGATCGGTTCGGTGGATGGCATTTCCATTTTCCGGTCGATGCTCGAAACTGCTGTAGCTTTAAGGTGAATGGTTGCTCAAGTCACAGCTGACCTCATTCGACAGCACGGGTTGAGTGAAGAAGAGTACGCACGCATTGTTGCCATATTAGGTCGCGAGCCGAACGTAACCGAGCTCGGCGTATTCTCTGTGATGTGGAGCGAGCATTGTTCTTACAAAAACACACGATTGGAGCTGCAGAAATTTCCAACTACTGGGGCGAGTGTTCTAGTGAAGGCCGGAGAGGAGAACGCAGGTGTTATTGATATCGGCGATGGTTGGGCAGTTGCGTTCAAAATGGAAAGTCACAACCATCCTAGTGCCATAGAGCCGTTTCAGGGGGCCGCGACCGGGGTCGGAGGCATCATCCGCGACATTTTTACTATGGGTGCTCGTCCCGTTTTCTTTCTGAATTCTTTGCGTTTTGGTCCAATTCATGGGCGGAGCGCAAACATTCGGAATAATCGGCGGATTTTTGCCGGAGTAGTTTCCGGTATCGCTCATTATGGGAATTGTATTGGTGTGCCAACGATAGGTGGGGAGGCCGGATTTGACGACTCCTACGAGGGCAATCCACTCGTGAATGTTTTCTGTTTAGGAGTGCTTCGACATGATCAGATAATACGCGGTGCGGCTAAAGGTGTTGGAAACCCTGTGTTTTATGTTGGAGCTGAGACAGGCCGCGACGGTCTCGCAGGAGCCGCTTTCGCCTCTCGTGATCTGACCGAAGAGTCGAAGAAGGACCGGCCGGCGGTCCAAGTCGGAGATCCATTTAAGGGCAAGTTGTTGATGGAAGCGTGTCTTGAACTGCTTGCCAGCGGTTGTGTAGCCGGCATTCAGGATATGGGTGCAGCTGGCCTGACATGTTCAACATGTGAAACGGCAAGTCGAGGAGGGAGTGGAATTGAAATTGAATTAGCTTCGGTTCCACAAAGAGAGTCAGGTATGACTCCGTACGAGATTCTTCTTAGCGAGTCTCAGGAGCGAATGCTCGTGATAGTTCGCAAAGGCGAGGAATCTAAGGTGAAAGAGGTTTTTGAGCGATGGGATTTGCCGTACGCTCAGGTGGGCAAAGTCACCGACGATGGTATGATGCGTGTACTGCGTCATGGAATCGTTGAAGTGAATATCCCTGCCCGTAAGCTTGCCGAGGAAGCGCCCGTGTATACACGCGAAGTGTCTGAACCGCCCTTGGATTCAGAGATCATGATTGAGGAAGTTGAGTACCCAGATTTGCACGTCAGCCTTCTAGAATTGCTTCGGCATCCTACTATTGCGTCCAAAAATTGGGTCTATGAGCAGTACGATCACACGGTCAGGGCTGGAACGATTGTACCGCCGGGCTCGGATGCAGCGGTTTTTTTCGTTCGGGAAGCAGGAAAATTTCTAGCGGCTACTTGCGATTGCAACTCATTGTTTTGCAGATCGAATCCGAGGCGAGGTGCTCAAGCCGCGGTAGCGGAGGCGGCGCGGAACCTGGTTTGTTCCGGGGCAGTACCTTTGGCACTAACGGACAATTTGAATTTCGGAAACCCTTATCGACCGCAAAGCTTCTGGCAGCTACGCGAGTCTGTTGAGGGTATAGCGGAAGCTTGTCGTAAATTCCGCATTCCTGTTACTGGCGGTAACGTAAGCTTATACAATGAAAGCCCGGCAGGGGCGATCGACCCAACTCCAACTGTGGGAATGGTAGGTTTGATTGACGATGAACATTGGATTACTAGTCAGCATTTTAAGAGCCAGGGTGACCTGATTGCGCTGCTTGGACCTCCAGGGTATGAGATCGGGAGCAGTCATTACCTCAAGGTGATTCACGGACTTGAGCGAGGCGCTCCTCCCAAGCTTGATTACGATCTGGAAATTTCAGTGCAGTCGCTATTGCAAAAATTGATCCGAGCGGGCTGGATTAAGAGTGCTCACGATTGTTCGGAAGGCGGTTTGGCGGTAAGTGTGGCTGAATGCTGCATCTCAGGGGCACAAAAACTCGGTGCAACGATACAGCTGCCAGAGAGTTCGGAGCGCTTTGATGTGCTGTTATTCAATGAGTCTCATTCCAGAGTTGTCCTTACTCTCGATCCTAATGATTGGGCAGTTGTGCTAGATCTTGCTTCGGGAGTTCCCGTCACCCGTCTTGGCATGGTCGGCGGGACATCGCTAACTATTTCAGCGGGAGAGTCGACCATGAGCTGGGGCCTGGATGAGCTCTATGAATCATGGTATCTTTCCGTTTGGCAGGCCATGTCTGCTTTAGATTTGTGAATACCCAGTATCGACCAAAGCACGAGTGCGGTGTTTTCGCTGTTTACGGCCACCCAGATGCGGCTCTTTTGACTTATTACGGGTTGTTTGCTCTGCAGCATCGTGGGCAGGAAAGCGCGGGAATCGTTACCGCTGAGCGATCACGGCAACCGTTCAGTATTCATCGGGGAATGGGATTGGTCGGCCAAGTGTTTTCTGAAAAGGATTTGTTTAGCCTTCGCGGAACTCGTTCGATCGGACATGTTCGATATTCGACGACCGGGTCGAGTACTCTGAAGAATGCCCAACCATTGGTGGTAGATTGCGCTCGCGGCCAACTAGCTATCGCTCACAATGGTAATTTGGTGAATGCCTCCGTCCTCAGGGAGGAGTTGGAGGCTGCCGGTTCCATTTTTCAGACTACCGTGGACAGCGAGATCATCTTGCACCTGCTGGCTAGGCCGACTGGAAACCAGAATGTACTGACGGCTCTCCGCAAAGTGCATGGCGCTTTCTCCTTTGTTTTGATGGGCGAAGAGGAAATCCTGGGCGTCCGGGATCCATTTGGGTTTCGTCCTTTGGTCTTAGGTAAGCTGGACGACGCCTATATTCTAGCCTCTGAGACCTGTGCTCTGGACTTGATTCATGCGGACTATATTCGTGAAGTCGAGCCGGGAGAGGTCGTGATAATAAGTGATGACGGAATTAGATCCGAATGGCCATTCAAAGAGGAACGCAAGGCCTTTTGCATGTTCGAGTATGTCTATTTTGCGCGCCCCGACAGTCTGATCAACGACCGTAACGTGAGTAAGGTTCGAGTTGCAATGGGGCGCGAATTAGCCAGGCTTCACCCCGTTAAGGCAGACATTGTTGTGCCGGTGCCCGATTCCGGGAACTATGCAGCTCTGGGCTATAGCCAAGAGCTAAAGATCCCGTGCGAACACGCATTCGTTCGCAACCATTATATTGGGCGAACTTTCTTGCAACCAACTCAGCTGATTCGCGATTTCGATGTTCGCGTTAAGCTAAACCTGATCAAGGAACTGGTGGCAGGTAAGCGGGTTGTGGTAGTGGATGACTCAGTGGTTCGGGGTACGACAGCCCGAGCACGTGTTGTGAACTTGCGCGAAGCTGGAGCAGAGGAAGTGCACCTTCGAATCAGTTGCCCTCCGCACCGATTTGCGTGTCACTACGGTATAGATTTTCCTGACCCTACAAATCTTTTGGCAAATCAGCTTACTACTGAACAAATCACGGAGTATCTGGAGGTCGACTCTATTGGGTATCTTGACGTACCATCGATGGTTAGAGCCACTGGACTACCTGAAAACGAGTTTTGCTTGGCCTGTTTCACTGGTAATTATCCAGTGCAATTCGATCCTCATATCGACAAATTCGTCATGGAGCAACGGTTAACTCGTTCCCATCTGTTTAATAACGCGGTTACTCATCCAGAGCTTTTCGCCGGCTCAAAATGAGGAGAACCGAGAAGAAGGCCTATGCCTCTGCGGGCGTCGATATTGATCTTGCGAATCGGGTAAAGAAGGGGCTGCAGAAAAAGGTTGAGTCCACTTTTGGTCCTGAGGTTCTAGGCAAAATAGGTGGCTTCGGCGGCTTGTTTCGAGCAGAATTCAGTGGGCTTAAAGAGCCCGTATTAGTTTCGAGTATCGACGGGGTCGGGACGAAGCTAAAAATTGCAATCGCTTTGAACCAGCATGAATCTATCGCTCAAGATTTAGTAAACCATTGCATCAACGATATCGCTGTCACCGGCGCTAAGCCGCTATTTTTCCTAGATTATATTGGCGCGGAGCGTCTCGAGCCAATTGTCTTCGACCAGTTGATATCTGGTTTTACGAAAGCGTGTAGATCAGGTGGATGTGCGTTGATCGGCGGAGAAACCGCCCAACTGCCTGGTATGTACAAAGCCAGAGAGTATGACCTTGCGGGCTGTATTGTCGGTCTGGTCGAGCGATCGAACATACTCGATGGAAGGAGAATTACTCCGGTTGACGTGTTGATCGGCTTACCTTCAAATGGATTGCACACGAATGGCTTTTCACTCGCACGAAAGATTCTTTTTGAGCAGATGCACCTGGATCTGAATCAGAGGGTTCAAGGCCTCACAAAAACGTTGGGTAACGAGTTGGTCAGAATTCATCGCAACTATCAACCTGTGATCGCAAGCATTCCGACGACTAAATTGAAAGGGGCTGCTCACATTACCGGCGGAGGATTGATAGATAACTTACCGCGCATCCTGCCTCCATCATGCGACGCACTGATCGAGACTTCATCGTGGCGTGTGCCGCAGATTTTCCGACTCATACAACGAGGAGGTAACGTTTCGAATGAGGAAATGTTTCAGGTCTTCAATATGGGGATCGGTATGGTTTTAATCGTTGCGAAACAGCATGCTCCTGAAGTCGAGTTTCGTACGAAGGGGCGGGTTATTGGAAAGATAATGCCTGGGACCGGAAAGGTGTTGCTAGCCTGAACCCTTTCAGTTCGGGTTCAGTCCTACAAGAGCGGTTCCAAAAACCTTACGATTTGCGACCAGAGGTGACCACTCTGGAGGAGGCTCTATTCGTCGCTCCTAAGGTTATTGAATGATTTGTCAGCAGCAGGTGTCTGAATTTTCGGGCTTTTGTTTCAGCTTTATGAGTCAGCAGTATCTTATCGTAGATGGCCATAGTGTGATATTTGCCTGGCCAGAACTGCGGGCTTTACACAACCAAAAAACTGCTCTCGCCCGAGAGGAATTAGTCCGAGCACTGACGCACTACCAGGATTATACGGGAGTCAACGTGGTGCTAGTTTTCGATGGGAAGGGCGTTGAGATCAGTCATGAATTCATCCAGGGCGGCATTCAAATTTTCTATTCTGGTCGAGGTCGAACTGCAGACGACTTGATAGAAAGGCTCGTTGCAAAATATGGCAGGACCTATTTGATCACCGTGGCCACTTCGGACCTGATGGAACAGCAAACAGTAATTTCGTTTGGTGCGGATTGCGTCAGCGCCGAGACTCTTCATACAATGTTGGCAAATGCCCGGCGAGAATTTTCTCGTGACCTGAAACGTCGGAATCGGTCTTGATCGGCAATAGAGGAATAGAGGAGCTATCGTTCGCGAAGCTTTGAAAGCAGGCAGAACCGGCGCACTCGAAATGCGTAGCCTTTATATGTCTGATGCCTAGGGGGAGCTGGACTGTTGCCCAAGGGACAGGTCTCATGGACTTTTGGGCGAGGGAAACGTCTCAGACCATTGGAATCGTCCAATGATCAGTCTTAGTTAGCTGCTGACGTCAGGTCGCCTCACAGGTGAGATCTTTCGGGCGCCGGGTCATTTGCCAAACCTCCTGTGGTTCATTTTTCGAGCACAGGGATTAACTCAGGTCCTGTGAACTGAAAGATCAAACAGAGCAAAAACCGGATACAACGCTCAAAAACACAAAAACAGGCATCCATATTTATTCTTGCCAATTCAAGTCGGCAGAGAGGCGGAAGTTGAACCCTGGAAAAGAATCAGGATGAACTATTGACAATAACAATGTTATATAGTGTTGTTATATTATGCGACAGCGCCGGATCAAAGTGGAAGGAAACAGCTATTACCATTGTATCTCGCGCACCG
>JAFAXJ010000261.1 GCA_019241095.1 Verrucomicrobiota bacterium
CGATATCGATATTGTCTGGATAGGAACGCCGCCCTACCTGCACTCGACCGTTACCGTGTCAGCACTTGAAGCGGGTAAACATGTTTTCTGCCAAGCTCGCATGGCAATTAACTTGGCCGAGGCAGAAGAAATGTATGCGGCGTCTCGACGAAATCCACATTTGGTCACCATGCTATGCCCGCCTCCGCATGGAATGCGCGCTAGTCTGTTTGTGCAAAAACTCCTGGCAGATGAATTCCTGGGTGTTCCGCACCACCTTCGACTGCAATCTCTCTCCGATGCTTATATCGATCCCGATGCTCCTCCGCATTGGCGCCAAAGAGACGAGTTTTCCGGTCTCAATGTCCTTACCTTAGGCATTTATGTCGAGATCTTGCAACGATGGTTTGGACCGATAACCCAGGTTTTCGCCCATCAGAAGATCATCAATCCGATTCGATACGGTTATGACATCAGAATTCCCGACATGGTTCTCATTCTCTGCCGTTTTCAGAACGGCATGGAAGGTGTGATGGAATTCAGCGGCATTGCGCCTTTTGAGTCAACGAACCGGCTACAAGTATTTGGTAATAAAGGTGCGCTGGAGTATGACTTTTCTGAAGATCGACTCAGGGGAGCTCAAATAGAAGATAAGCAGCTGGCCGAAATTGAAGTTCCACCGGAACTCGAGCAACGCTGGAGCGTAGAAGAAGATTTCATCGCGGCGGTTCGATCACCTGCTTTTATTCAGCCACAGCCAGGATTCGAGGAAGGCGTGCAATATATGCGCGTTGTACAAGCAGTGGCCGATTCCGTAATCAATCGGACGGAAATCCAGGTTCGGCCTTGAACCTATCAGCCCGAACGGGGCTATCGCTGCTTACGCCAAACGCACTGCCGCCGGCACCATAATAGCGTCACTCATTCCATGAACCAGCTTCTTATCGGCAGGGACAATCGTTGCCAAAGCACCGCCAAGCGTTACTTCGTTATCCGAGATGACAAAGTAATACGGACACAGGCGAACTCTGCCCTTCATTAGTTCGATCGATTTCGATCGCGAATCGTAATAAGGTTGTTCGACTAATCGGCCTTTGATAAAGCGCTGCAGCAAATACGGGCTTTTGCCGAAAGACGCTATCGACTCCTCAACCCGTTCTGACCATTCCTTTTGAGGCAAATCCTGCCCGAGAAACACGCCGCGACTGCCCCACGAAAGCTCAGAAAATCCGCTTATCTTTAGCACAAATTCACGTTCTCTCTGACTAAAACTTTTCAGTTCACGCCAATCCTGGATTTCAAGTCCGGGAATCACTGCATAATGAGGTACCGGCGAAGGATCAATTACCCAGCTCTGGGGTATCGAGCTTTTTAGCTTGAGCCAGTGCCTTTCCCGAAGCTGACGGCGCCAGAATTTTTGGAGCGGTCTGGACCAAAAGAGCGCAAACCAGAGTTTTTCTTCCAGATAGGGTTTTAGCGGAGGAGTGATCCTGAGTTCACGCCTTTCTGCTGCTGCCAGTAACGATTCCCGAGTTGGTAGGTTGGGCAAATCAAACAACTCAAAGAAGCGATAAACAGGGTGATCGACCCAGGATTTCCAGTTCTCTGCGTAATCTACGGTCCAAAGTGGACCATACTTCTCTATCATTCGGTTACGAATCCAGTCCATTTCAGGGCGATAGGTAGCAGATTCTTTGGAAAGAATAATAGCTCCCTTCGGCAGAATAGATCGAAAGCCTTCGATCATACCGTCTGCTCCTCCAACAACATCAAATCCCAAATCCCGATAAGTTTCGTTCAGCCACCCAGTTAGACCAATACCTCCAGGTACCGAGTCCAATTCCGAGATAATGTAACCTGAATCCGTAAGAATAAGGTCAGGACGGATTACATGAGGCACGTCGTGAAAGTTCCGACGGCCAAGCTCAATTAATTGTTGCGGTTTTCCGATATCAAGATAATCGGCGACCCATTCCGGTTGCTTGTGTTTGACGCTAAGCTGGTAAAGCTGGTTTGTGGCTTTAACGAATTTGAGCAACCAATGCCCTAAACGCTCCAGCTCATTAGCAAAATCTGGGCTGATGAAGAATGGTTCGGGTGAAAGCAGCCATTCTTTTTGAGCAAACAGACCCTCGGCAGGGAAACGTTCCTTCACTCTTTGGATGCGCTCTAGCGAGACAGAGGCTTCCATCTTCCAATCAAGCTAATCGCTTAAGCGCGCGACGCACTAATTCCTCCGTCTCCGAAGTTTCAGGCAAAACTTCTCTTACAACCTTTTGGGCTTCAACTTGCTTGAATCCAAGTGAGATAAGGGCCAAAACCGCATCATTCATCCGCTCTTGCTGTTCGTCGCCGCCGGTCGCCGCGATCTGCCACGCTGCAGTAACACCGACCTTGTCTTTGAGTTCCAAGATGATTCGTTCAGCCGTTTTGCGGCCTAGTCCGCTGATTGACGCAAGTGATCTTACGTCGCCATTGATGACGGCTGTCTTGAACTGTTTTACGCTCATTCCGCTTAGCACGGCTAAAGCCAACTTCGGTCCAACACCGGTAACGTGCTGAACGAGAAGGCGAAACAAGTCTTTTTCTTCAGGAGTAACGAAGCCGAACAACAAATGCGCATCTTCCCTCACCACCAGATGAGTCAAAAGCCGAACCCGTGATCCGGTTTTCGGCAGGTGATCGAAACTTGAAAGAGGGATTTGCACAAGATATCCAATTCCTTGAACCAGGACTACGACCTGTGTAGGCAAAGCCTCAACAAGTTCGCCATCGAGGAAGGAGATCATGATTGTGAATAGCAGTCGATTTGCAAACTGCAAATTAAGTCTGGTTTTAGCATTTTTGTGCGTGACTCTAAACACCACTCAGGCATTCAGCGATGAACTGATTATCATCCTGGATCCTATTTTCTATCACACACCGGTTTCCGAGCCGATTGCCGGCTCCCACAAGACTGCCTTGGGGTTTTATCACTACGATGCTGAAAGCAAAGATCTCGAACCGGCTACTCTCCTTTCGGAGCAATCCAGGGCCGACGCGCTCACAGGCTCTTTGCGTCACGCTCAGCAGCTGCTGAAAACTTTAACTCCAAACATCTTTAGGGATTCCAAAGGAGTGCTCTCTGCTCTTCGGATCGACAGCGATGACCCAACACTCTCATCGATCCTGCTCCTCCCGCAGCTCGGAAACCTTTATGCCGATGTTCTAGGACCGGATTGTTATTTCGTGGTCCCGAACCGGCACACCGTTTTTCTGTTTCCCCGTTTGGCAAACCAAATTCAGGAATTCGGAACGACGATTCTTAACCTTTTTCACAACGATCCATGGCCGGTCTCCAGGGAAATTTTTGAAAATTCTGACCATAAGCTGCGAGTTATTGGAGAGGTTTCAGAAAATCTTGGTCCCTAGTTGCTGCAACGGATCAATCGTTAATATGCTTTATTCTGTGCCCGGCTATCATTAAAAGTTGCTTTTTGAACTGAAGCACTTAACAACCTGCAAAATGAGCAATCGTCGTTGTGCATTTAGCCTCTTGCTTTTGGCCTTGCTCGTGCCGACGCAACACCTATCTGCGCAGAATTCTGTTCTAACTAATCCCGGAACCGTCTCCCTGTTTCGACCATTTGGTGGATTGAACGAAGGTGCGTTCACAAACTTGCCATTTAATCTCTCATTGACCGGATTGATTGGATATGACGATAATGTCCTCACTTCCCATTCCGATCGTGTCGGAAGCGGCTATGATTCCGCCGGATTGGTTATCCAGTCCCATATCGGAGCGGAACGAACCCGGCTTGATGTCAGCGGAAACGCAGGGTTCAATTACTACTGGGAACGGCCAGGAACAAAGATCGACCCCAATCTTTATCTGAGCGTGAATTTCACGCATCAATTCACTCCGCGCCTCATACTGGGCGTCACCTCTTATTCAGCCTACCAGGGTCAGGCGGACGTTACAGTGGGAGCAAGTAGTGCGGTTAACAACGGCAACTACTTCTATACTTCCAACGCGCTCACGCTCGGATATCAGTGGACTCCACGATTTTCAACTACGACCAGCTATACGTTGAACGCCATCCATTACGAACAATCTGCACCGGGAAATAACCAGAACCGACTGGAAAACTATTTTGACCAACAGTTCCGTTATCTGGTTTTGCCGACTATCACCGGCGTGCTCGAGTACCGGTTTGGGTACGTCTCTTACGACGTCTCCGCGGCCGACTCTTACTCAAACTTCATTCTGGGCGGCGCGGATCTAACGCTCAACCCGCGATCGAGCCTTACGCTGAGAGGAGGGATGGAAATTCGTACCCTGCTTGGAGGGCAGGAAGGATCTGTCGTCTTGAACTCCGGCAATGTCCTTTATCCCTACTTCGAATCTAATTTGGTTTATCAGCTTCGAACTGCATCGACAATCGGCTGGTACAATCGTTTCGGCTTAGAGGCGAGCGACTTGGCCACCTTTAGCGGGACCGCTTACAAGCAGGTGTACCGCACCGGCTTACGGCTGAATCAATCTTTCAGTTTAAAGCTGACGGGTGAAGCAGGTGTTTATTACAGCTACAATCAATATAAGCAACCCTCATTTGAAGAGCAGGAGTTGGATCTGAACGGTTCTCTGGCCTACAAGTTCACTCGCTCATTGTCGGCCAATGTTGGGTACACATTCACACGTATCTTCTCGCAAATGACCGAAAGAGATTACTACCGCAATCGGGTTTATTTAGGCCTCAGCTTCGCTTTTTGATTGCAAAATCCGCAACTTGAGATTGTGAAAGACCGACTTAAGGTTTACGGAAGTCCGGCTTTTTACTTTGCACCATGGATTACCAACAAGAAGCGAAACTCCATTTTTTGGATTACTGGCGGGTCATCCGGGTCCGTCTCGGTTTAGTAACTCTGATATTTTTGCTGGTCGTCATCAGCGCCGGAATCGTGACGTATTTACTTCCGCGCAAATACCGGTCGTTCGCGACCATCGAGGTGCAGCCGGATATGCAGTCGGTCCGAATTTTTGACACTCCCGGAGAGCAGCACCCTATTAATGACCCGAAATTCGCACAGACTCAGTTTCAGATCATTCTACGAAAAGGGATCCTTTATCCGGTGATGGAAAAATTGAAGCTGCAGCAGAAATGGGGCACCAATGGCGAGACGCTGCCCTTGGAATCAGCCTATGACAAACTGGTTCACATGCTGTCACTGCAGGAGATTCGTAACACCAACCTGATCGAAATTGACGTCTATAGCACGGACCCTCGGGAAGCCGCAATTTTGGCGAACACCATCGCCGACGTCTACATGGAAGAACGAATTGCCGAGCAGCAATCGACCGTTTCTAAAGGCCTCGATCAACTGCGGGAAGAGGTCAACAAAAACGAAGAGAGCGTTCGAAAAGCATTTGATGAAGCTTCCCGCCTTCGTACCCAGGCAAATATTATTGATCCAAATCCGGACAGTTTGGACGCGTCTGGCAGAGTTGAAGATTCCAGTGTTCTATCGAATCAAGAGAAGGTTAATGAGAGCCGATCTCAAGTTGCGACACTGGAAAGCCGAGTCAAAGAGCTGGATAAATTGACTTCCGGCGACCTCATGAGAGCAGCCGGCCAGCTCAATCTCAATGATCCAATCATCGAACAGAAGCTTCCTATTTACCAGACGGCTCAAGCTGAGAAGGCAAAGATGCTGAGCTCGGGCTTAGGCCCTAACCATCCGGATGTAAAAGCGGTGCAAGCTGAGATTGATACTCTGGAGGGGCAACTCAAAACGCAGATCGAAAGTATTCGCCGCGGCTTACAAACCCAGCTCGCCATTGCCAAACAATCTTTGGAGACCATGGAGTCCAACTTGGAAGCTAGCAGGCAAGCTCAGCAGACAGAAAAAACCGCGAGTGCTCAATACCTCGACGCGAAATATAAATACATTCAGGAGCGTAAACTGCTCGAAATCGCGAAATCGCGGTTAGCATCTGAAACGATGGAAAAAACTATGCCGCAGAAGCCTGCCTTTGTTCGCGACCAGGCAGAACCCTCCCTTTTCCCAGCTAAACCGAATGTACTTTTCAATATGCTGGTAGGGATCGCGGCTGGACTGATATTGGCCGTTTCTACTGCGTTTTTCTTGGAGTACCTCGATACAAGTGTGAAGACGATGGAAGACGTCGAGCGTTTTCTGGATCTTCCGGTTTTGGCCGTAATTCCCAGAGGCATCCGGCTGTTGCCAAGGGCTGACGAGGATACGCCTGATGCTGAAGCTTATCGAATTCTTAAGACCAACGTGGATTTTAACCGCAGAAAATCGGGCGCTACTGTCTTGAATGTTGTCAGTGGCGGAGCTTCCGAAGGAAAATCTACTACCGTGTGCAATCTGGCTACCACCTGGGCGGCAAGCGGCCAACAGGTTTTAGTAGTGGACGGGGATATGCGACGACCTCGCCAGCATGAACTTTTCGAGGTCAACAATGAAGTTGGCCTTGGCAATTATCTTAAAGGACAGGCCAGTTTTGACGAAGTAGTTCATCCTACCCAGATAAATCATCTTTACTTGGTTCCCGCAGGCAATACCTCAACAGAAGCTGTGACTTTACTTAACTCCGACGTAATGCACAGCTTCATTGAGTTGGCGAAGGAACGATTTGACGTAGTTTTATTTGATTCACCTCCCATTTTGGGCGTCAGCGACGGTTCGATGATCGCCAGCGTCGTGGAGTCCTCCATTATCGTAGTACAACATCGGCGTTTTCCACGCTCCATGCTGTTACGAGTCAAGCGAGTGATCGAGAATATCGGAGGAAATCTTCTAGGAGTGGTAATGAATAATGTCGATGTCAGACATGACCAGAATTACCAATACTATACAGCTTACAAAACATATTATTCGAAGGCCAAAGACACCCGTAAGCCAGGTCCAAAACCGGCTGCTAAAGCCGTC
>JAFAXJ010000434.1 GCA_019241095.1 Verrucomicrobiota bacterium
TCAGCTCGCCGCCGGCCCGCGGATGGGTTGGCATCACGAAGCTCAGCTCCCCGCTAGCCCGCGGATGGGTTGGCATCACTAAGCTCAGCTCCCCGCCAGCCCGCGGATGGGTCGGCATCACGAAGCTCAGCTCGCCGCCAGCCCGCGGATGGGTTGGCATCACGAAGCTCAGCTCCCCGCCAGCCCGCGGATGGGTCGGCATCACAAAGCTCATTCTGCCAGAGTCGTCTAAGCTCGCATTGCGGAACGAAGTTTTTTCTTGTGAATCGATACCCGGCGACCCCTTTGGTTTTTCATCGATTTTGTCCCATAACCACTCGTGACCTTTATAGATAGGCTTTGGCGATCTATTCCCGACAGGAACAAACCCGTAAGCTGATACAGAATAACTCAGAATAATAACACTCACTATTGTTGTTAAAAATGAACAGTATTTCTTCATAGTTCACAGCGTTAGACCGATTTTTCCGCTGCGAACATCTCAAAGCTGAGACCTCCTGGACTTGGGATAAGTTCCCCATAATTGCTGTAAACTCTGCGGAATTATAAAATGCTTGCACTTGTCTGCCAAGTCCGACTCCAAGAGCCGTACTGTATCCGGGAGGACCGCCGATCACATTATGAAGCGAGGACATTATTCCGCACCTCGCCCTTGTTTGCCCGATAGTGAGCTAGAATTGACTAGTTATCGTCGCTCGAGATGAACGGCAAGCAGGGAAATATCGGCCGGAGTTATGCCGCTTATTCGCCCAGCCTGACCCAGAGTCGCCGGTCGAATCCGGCTGAACTTTTGGCAAGCTTCAATCCTCAACCCGCTTACGGAAGCGTAATCAACCCATTCCGGGATCTTTTTGGTCTCGGCCTTTTCCGCTCGGCGGATTGCCTCTGCCTGACGCTGAATGTACCCTTCGTATCGCAGATCTGTTGCAGTCTGCTGCCACAATTCGAGCGGAAACTTATTGGACAAATCGGAAGGCAAATCGCTCAGGTGGAATTCGGGACGGCGGAGCAACTGAGACAGGTACACGCCATCTAATCGAGTAGACGCAGTGAGCCGCTTGAGCTTTTCCAAATCACAAATTTTACCTTGTACCTTTTCCCAGCGAGCTTTGGTCACAAGTCCGGCAGAGTAGGCTTTCGGAGTAAGCCGGATATCCGCGTTATCCTGACGCAAGAGCAAACGATATTCAGCTCGGCTCGTGAACATCCGATATGGTTCCTGAGTACCCTTGGTTACCAGATCATCTATCAAAACACCAATGTAAGATTCTGAACGGTGCAGAACGAAAGGCTCCCTCCCGAGCGGTTTTGAAGCAGCATTAACGCCTGCGATTAAGCCCTGCGCGGCTGCTTCCTCGTAACCGGAAGTTCCGTTGATCTGTCCCGCAAAATACAAATTTTCAACAGCCTTGGTTTCGAGGGTTTGTTTCAGTTGGGTCGGGGGAAAATAATCGTACTCGACTGCATAGCCAGGCCGGATCATGTGCGCGTTTTCCAACCCCGAAATAGAGCGGATTACTTCATGCTGAACCTCGAACGGCAGGCTTGTCGAAAGACCGTTGACATAAAACTCCGATGTATGTTTTCCCTCAGGTTCAAGAAACACTTGATGCTGTTGCTTGTCAGCAAATTTAACAACCTTGTCTTCGATTGACGGACAGTACCGTGGCCCTATTCCTTCGATTCGCCCGGAGTACATAGGAGATTTATGAAGGTTGGCTCGAATAATTTCATGAGTGCGGGGATTCGTATGAGTGATCCAGCAGGGGCTTTGTTCCACGTGGAACATTGCAGCTTCATAATGGTTCAGAGTAAAAATTTCGGCTTGCCTGCGGCCAATCATCTCAGGGATGAAAGAAAACAGTGGCGGCGGATTGTCACCGTCCTGTCGCTCACATCGATCGAAATCGATGGTCCCACCGTTTAGGCGACAGGGAGTTCCGGTCTTAAAACGCCCAATCTCAAAGCCTAATTCGCGCAAGCTGTCGCTCAACGTCGACAAACCCTCCCCCATTCGGCCTCCGCCTTGGGCGTTCTGGCCCACGTGCAAAAGACCTTTCAGAAAGGTTCCTGTGGTGATGACTACGCTCCCTGCGTCGATCTGAACGCCAAAATTAATCTCGATTCCCTTCACAACTCCTTTTTCCATTACTATCCGGGCGACGCTCCCTTGCAGTAGATCTAGATGATCCATGCTTTCCAACACTGCCTTTGCGCGGAATTGGTATGCCTTTTTGTCACATTGCGCTCGCGGGGCGCGTACACTTGGCCCCTTGTTGCTGTTCAACATTCGGAACTGGATCCCAGTCGCGTCGGCGTTTTCTCCCATAACGCCTCCGAGCGCGTCAATCTCTCGGACCATATGCCCCTTTCCCAGCCCACCGATGGCAGGATTACATGACATCTGGCCGATAGTGTCCAGGTTTTGTGTGAGTAAGAGCGTGGACACTCCCAGGCGCGCCGCGGCCGCGGCCGCTTCGATCCCGGCATGGCCACCCCCTACCACCAGTACGTCATAGCGTTTTGGATATCTGTACACTCTAAAGACTCCGACACGACGAGATAAAATCAAATGGCCTATGTTCCACGTGGAACATGTGAGTTCTTTCTCGTGACAATGAGGCCCCTTTGCGACACACTCTCGGTCCCTAAGGTATAATGCCTAAATCTCTCGATATTTCACCCCTTAAGTCGGTTGCGGAAGAAGTTGATCTTCTTCGCAAGTCTCTCCGGGAATGTGTCGAAGCTTATGTTGGCCGCCTTGATACAGATCTCCTTCAAATACGGGAGGTGATTCTGGCTCAGTCAAAAAAACCGGGTACCCACCGACTTCATGACATGCGTGATATGATCACGCTTTGCCGCACTGTGGATCTCAAGCCCGAAAAAGGTAGGCGAAAAGACCTGAAGAAAATAGAAAGCCTCATCGAAGACATGCAGTCGATGCTGAAAACCTGGAACAACTATTAGCATCTTTCCCAACCACTTCGCGGCAAGTTATCTTTAGCTTCGATTGATTTCAATTCAAAATTGATTTCGTTACCTGGTTGCTTGACTGTCCTGCGACCATGTTCCGCAAAATTGAGAACTTCTCCTCCTGGCAGCCTTTACTGTCCTCAAATACAAAGGCGCTAAGCCTCCGCTTTGTACTCCCCTTCCGGCGTGCTTCGCTCCATCCCAACCCGGTCAAACGACATGCCTTTATCCTAGTCACTTAATCATGGACACTCTGGTCGATTCTTCCGCTTACGCCGACGCTGCCATCAATCAGCAGCTAACTAAAGAAGACAAAATACGGCTCCTGCAGCAATTGTTCAGGATCCGGCGCTTTGAGCAAACCTCGCTTAAATATTACAACCTAGGGAAAATGGGCGGTTTTCTTCACCTTTATTCCGGTGAAGAGGCGGTTGCCGTGGGCACAATCTCGTTACTTGGCGAGAACGATCATATCATCACCGCCTACCGAGACCATGCTCACGCACTCATTGTAGGCATGAGTATGGAATCCTGCATGGCGGAGTTATTTGGGAAAGCAACCGGCTGCTCGAAAGGCAAAGGAGGATCAATGCACTTCTTCGCGCCCGACAAGCACTATTGGGGCGGCCACGGCATCGTTGGTGGCCAGACTCCTTTAGGAGTCGGGATTGCTTTCGCCCTGAAATACAGAGACATCCGTGGCTGCTGCCTGTGCTATCTTGGAGATGGAGCAATCAACCAAGGCCCTTTTCATGAATCTCTCAATCTGGCGGCATTGTTTCGATTACCCGTCATCTACATCATTGAAAATAACGGTTACTCTATGGGCACCAGCCAGAAGCGTTCTTCGGCTTACCGTACCAATCTTGCCGAACGAGCTGAAGCCTACAACATCGCCTGGGACGTTTTCAAAGGAGAAGATCTCTACGAAGTTCGCGCTAGAACGAAAATAGCGGTCGATCGCGCGCACACCGAATCTGCTCCGTCAGTTTTGGAGGTGCAGACTTATCGATACTATGGGCACTCCGTGGCCGACGCTAACGCGAAGAAATATCGGACCGCCGACGAGATCGAAGAATATAAAACGAAGCATGATCCCTTGCGCATTTGGTCGCAACATCTTCTTAATGAAGGACTTGTGACCGAACAAGAGATTGAAGACATAGATCGTCTCGCACGAGAAGAGGCCAGCAATGCAGTCAAGTTTGCCGAATCAAGCCCCATTCCCGAAGAGCACGAAATTTTCAACGATGTATACTGGGAAGTCGATCACCAGACAGAATCGGCCAAGCAGGGAAAATATTTCTTTCACGATTAGTCATTATGCCCATCATCACTTACCGCGAAGCACTGAAACGAGCCTTAGCTGAGGAGATTGAACGCGATGAAAATGTTGTCATCCTTGGTGAAGAAGTTGCTCAGTACAATGGTGCATACAAAGTGACAGAGGGCCTATGGAAACGCTTTGGCGATAAACGTCTGGTTGACACGCCCATTAGCGAAGCGGGTTTCATTGGAATGGGGATCGGTGCCTCGATGCTCGGACTGCGACCGGTGATGGAACTAATGTTTTGGAGTTTTGCTTATGTCGCTTTCGACCAGATCGTTAATAATGCTGGTTGCATACGCTACATGTCCGGTGGCCTGATCAATATCCCCATCGTTATCCGCGGTCCGGCAAACGCCGGAACCAACGTCGGTGCTACGCACTCTCACACTCCTGAAAATCTTCTGGCGAACATGCCAGGCCTAAAGGTAGTAACGCCTGCCACTTCCTATGATGCTAAAGGATTATTGAAAACATCCATTCGGGACAATGATCCAGTTATGTTTTTGGAGAATACCCTCCTTTATGGCGAGAAATGGGAAGTTCCAGATGAGGAGTATCTCATTCCTCTGGGAGTGGCAGATGTCAAACGGCCAGGTAGCGATGTTTCTCTCATTGCGCACGGAAGAGCCGTACTGACCGCCATCAAAGCTGCCGAGTTGTTGGAAGCCGAACACGACATCATGGCGGAGGTCGTGGATCTGCGATCGATACGGCCATTGGACGAGGAGGCGATTTTGAAATCGGTACGTAAGACGCATCGAGCGGTGCTCATCGAGGAAAATAAGCCTTTCTGCGGGGTTGGAGCTCAAATCGCGGCGATGGTACAGAAAAAGGCGTTTGACGATCTCGATGCGCCAATCGAGCGGGTCTCTTCCATCGACTCACCAGCCATTTATAGT
>JAFAXJ010000348.1 GCA_019241095.1 Verrucomicrobiota bacterium
TAAAATACACTCAACCCGCTTCGAAAGAGAAGAACGCCGCCGCCAATCCTAAGATCCCGGTGAAGACTTTCCGGCTCGGCCGCATTAAAGCCGCCGTGTGGGAGAATGAATCCCAGGACCAGACATTCTACTCGGTCACCTTCGCCCGGACCTACAAGGATGAAGCTAACAACTATCATGACACCGATAGCTTAGGCCGTGATGACCTTCCGCTGGTAGCCAAGCTCGCAGATCAGGCGCACACCTTCATTTTTGAGCAGTTGGCGGACATGAAAACCAAACAGAAAGATTAACTGCCCTCGCCTCGGGCGGCCGGTTTCACTGGCCGCTCGTTTTTGTCTATTCACTATGATACGGGGTTATAAGCAATCCAGGTGTGCCGGTCAACGGTCATGGGTAGTCAATGTCTTCATGCGAGGAACACCAAGGAGTGCCAGCGGACATGGTGACATCAGCCGCGAGTGGCACTAATTGCAATTACTTGGCGTTGTCGCATTGCAAAATGACGTGCGTATAAGGAATCCGCAAAAGGTCGTGACGGACGGACGACTTCACCTGTGGAAAGACCTGCGCTGCAAGTTTCTCGTATTCTGCGGCTTCTCGCACATATTGGCCCCGGTCCCGGCTTACGACGAATCGCGCCAATTTTGGCTGTCCCCGCACGAAACAGCCGTCGATCGTGAGCATCCGTGCGCCCGGCTTTAGTGCTTTGCGGGCGAGCTTGAATAGACTAACGGCATGATCATCGTTCAAATGGTGCAGCACGCCCGTAGCCAATACGAGATCAAAGCTGGCCGTTTCCTGATCGATCGCGGTCAGGCCGACATCGCCGCAAAAAAACCGTCCGCGACGGCCGAACCGCTTCTGCGCCGCTTGCACGTATTTGGGATTAATATCGAAGCCGAGATAATCTACAACGGGAAGGTCTTCCAATATGTCCCCTGGCCCACAACCAATGTCCAGGACCTTCTCCCCGAGTACGGGGCGAACGTATTCGGAAAGGTAAACGTAACCGTCACCCACCACGATCCTCCGAAATAACCGATAGACAGACGGCAAGGTTAGGAGGAAATAAATCCCGTCGCGTACTTTCATCATTCCTTTTGTACAGGTTTACACGACACAATGCTCAGCTGATACCAAGAGAACGAAGGCAGTCACGGTCTGAACTCGCTCACCGCTTCAATGACCCGCGTCTGCTCAGCGCCAGTGAGCGCGCAAAAGAATGGAAGGCGCAGGAGGCGGTCACTTATATTCTCGCTCACCGGATGTTCACCAACCCTGCCCCCATATCGAAGACCGAACTTGGAGAGGTGTAGCGGCAAGTAATGAAACACGGCAAGGATTCCGTGCGCCGCGAGATGCGCAATGAGAGACTGCCGGGCGGAGAGAGACGGCAGGAGCAGGTAGAACATGTGATACGCCTGCTCACAATGCTGCGGAACGATGGGCAGCCGCACTCCACTGCTTCTGGACCAATCGGAGAGTTCGCAGGCGTAACGTTCCCAGATCTGTCGACGCTTGGTCTGAATGCTTGGCCAAACTTCCAATTGGGCAAAAAGAAACGCCGCCAATACGTCGCTCATGACATAACTCGAGCCGACATCCATCCACGAATATTTATCCACCTGCCCCCTGAAGAACATGCTTCGGTTGGTGCCTTTTTCCCGAATTATCTCTGCGCGTTCGATGTAGGCCGGATCGTTGATGAGCAGCGCGCCGCCCTCGCCGCAAGTAATATTTTTTGTCTCATGAAAACTCTGCGTCCCAAATTCGCCCAGCGTTCCGAGCCATCTCCCGCGATACTTACCAAAGAGACCGTGCGCGTTATCTTCAATAATTTTCAGACCGTGACGTCGGGCAATGTCGACAATGGAATCCATCTCGCAGCCGACTCCCGCGTAGTGAATGGGCACTATCGCCCTGGTTTTAGGCGTGATCTTGGCCTCAAGCCTGGTTTCGTCGAGATTGAACGTGTCGGGGCGAACGTCCGCAAAAACAATCCGCGCGCCGCGCAGGGCAAAGGCGTTGGCGGTAGATACAAAGGCGAACGAAGGCACGATCACTTCATCTCCAGCCTGAATATCCAGCAGAAGGGCGCTAAGCTCCAAGGCGTGAGTGCAAGAAGTCGTCACCAGAGCCTTATGGATCTGCAGTGTTTGTTCGAGCAGCGACTGACATTTTTTTGAATAGGTCTGATCGCCTGCGATCTGCCCAATGGTAACAGATTGAAAAATGTACTCCAGCTCCCGACCAAGCAGTGAAGACCGATTAAACGGGATTTGACCCGAGCCGTTTTTATGAGACGAATTCATGCTTAAACCGTGGAAGTCTCAGGTTTGCGGAATCTCCGCACGGTCCGAAATCATAACGAGTTCGGACCTCCGAATTCATAATGTTCTCTCAGCTTCTTGGGCACTGTCATTTCAGCAATATGAGCTTATCCCGGGATCTGCTTTTTATGATCGGATCGTTCGCCTGTGTTTTCCGCTACGACATAGGTAGGGCGCTCCATCATGCGAAAGTGCATGCGTGCTAAATACTCTCCCATAATACCCAGCGCAAACATTTGCGCGCCGGAGAAGATCGCGATGATGGACGCCAAAAACGGAAAACCGGGCACTCTGCGACCCTCCACGAGAAAGCGGATGACCACGTAAGCAAACACTAGAACACCGAAAATCGTAAACGCAAAACCGACGAGGCTGGCGACCTGGAGAGGCCACACGCTAAAACCAGTCGTCAAAGTGAGCGCGTGAATTACCAAGGCTCGCAAAGTATAGTTTGACTTGCCCGCAGCGCGGGGATGGTGCGGAACCGTCACCGCTGAAAAACGTGTCGTGCCCCATGTGAGCAGTACATCGAGCGAAACAAAAGGGCTTTGGTAGCGCTCAAAGGCAGCTCGTAAGCGCGTGCGGAAGGCGCGAAAAGCGCTGACGCTTTCCGCCGCTTTCACGCCCATGATGCGTTGCAAGGTAAATTTCGTGAGCTTTGAGGCCAATCCACGCCAGAGTTCGTGGGGCTCTCTTTCCGGCGTGCCATATACCACGTCGAATCCCTCTTCCAACTTGGCAATTAGCTTCGAAATGTCTTCCGGCGCGTGCTGTAAGTCATCATCGAGGGTTAAGATTGTTTCGTATTGAGCTTCCCGAATGCCGCACAAAAGCGCGTTATGCTGGCCGTAATTGCGCATGAGGTTGATCCCGTGCACCCACCGGTTTTCTACAGCCAGCTTTTTGATAGTTGGCCAACTTTCGTCGCGGCTCCCGTCATTTACCAGTACCAGCTCGTACTCTCCTCCCAATACCCGAAGGACCGGCTCCAGCCGGTGGACAAGATCCGGCAATGTCAAGCAGCCATTGTAGACTGGCACGATGACTGAAACACCATAAGCCATTCTAGAGCTTTCTTATCAAATGAACAATTTGCGCCACGTTAGGTTCGCAGCAAAATAATAACGATCTAAAACCGGTCTGGATCTCGTAAAAGAAAGTTTCTCGAAAAGCCTGCTTCGGTCAAATCAGGGGAGCCTTGTACGTCCTAGATTTTCTTGCAAATTCACATTAGGCACATATACACCGGCTGCAAAGATGTTAAGCACGCAGGATTCAAGCATACATCCGATCTCCCGACCAACTGCGTTTCGATTATCGCCTTTGTGGATCATCATACTCGTCTGGGCCGCAAGCCTTCTCTTGCTGCTTCTGCTGCAAGCGTTAAACAGCGGTATAGGATTTCATATCAGGCCTCTTGCTGAAGACCGGGAGTGGATCCGTCTGGTACAAAAGTATTCAGGAATAGAAATGGTCCGGCAATTTTGGGAGACGTTGGAAAAACGGAACCCGCTCGCACCATGGCTGTATCAGGCGTTTACGCCGTTGATATTCCTTATGCCTGAAGGCCTTTATCTTTTGCGAAAGCTTGTGGACCTCTTCATGGCAGCCTCAGTCTATCTGCTGATCGACCAGATAAGCCGAGGGAGAATACCAAAACTGGCTTTAGCGTGCGGTGTACTTGTGCTGTTCTGGAATTTTTCGGGATACCAAGAGCAGATCCTTTGGATCATGTTGATATCTTTCGGGCTCTCGATCTTATCCGTTTACTTTTACTGCCGTTACCTGGACTCAGGTAGAGCCAAGGCCGATTACATCGTCATTAGCCTTGTGCTCTTTTTCGTGGCTTTGGCGACCTACTCAATTCAATGCGGAGTACCATTGGCCGTGTTTCTGTTGAGTTTATTTCGCCGGCAAGAGACAGGCTGGCGATTGTCTTCAGCTGTATGGGGTGCTGTCAAAGATACCTTCTTCTTTGGTATTCTCTTTGTGCTCTTCATTCAGATATGGATGACCACTTCAGTACCCTTGGAAAACGATTTTCGACTGGCTCCGGGCCAAGTTCTCAAACAATTTCGGACTTCGGTTTCTAATTTTGTTTGGCATATTGACACGACATTCATCGTCAACTCACTACGGCAGCATTGGCCTATGTGGTTGATTGTTGCTGGCATGAGTGCCTGCGCGATCCTGTTTTATCTTCTATTTGCCGCTACCGGAAGACGGGAGGCGAGTTCGCCTGCTAACTCCGTTGTCCTTC
>JAFAXJ010000547.1 GCA_019241095.1 Verrucomicrobiota bacterium
GGATATCGAAAACTCCATCGGAGGACAGTTGGTTGCGAGTCTTTTTTCCAGAGCAGGTCACCGCAAGATTGCGATGATAAACGGGCCTGAAATGCACGTTGACGCGATCGAACGCGAGCGGGGATTCATTGAAGGGCTCTCGGATGCCGGCCTTTTCAAAGTGACGAAACGTTACGGCGATTTCCTGATCCAGAGCGGATATTCCAACATGAATAGCATTCTAGATGAACTCATGCCGGACGCGGTTTTTTGCGCCAACGATTATATGGCTGCCGGTGCGATCAAAGCTTTGTGGGAAGCAGGTGTACGTGTTCCGACTGATGTTTCTGTTGTCGGCTACGACAATAACGATATTTGTGAAGCCATCATTCCCTCGCTGACAACAATAGATCATCGGCTCGAGGAACTAGGACAATGCCTTGCCCAGGAGTTGCTCGATCTCGTCCAGGGGAGGAAGTCAGAAATTCATAGATCCATTGTTCCCCGTCTGGTCGAGCGCGGATCACATACGGCCGGAATGTCCGAAGATACGTTGCCCTTCAGGTGGGCCTAAAACAACGCTGACGCAGAAGTCGCGAGCTAGCAGGTCAAGCTGGACAACCTCCAACGCATCACTATGTTCAAATGAGTATGGCAACTACACCATCAACCATGGCGCGACTCGGTCAGAATGCACCTCCTTTCACACTCCCTGATGTGCTTACCCGCAAGAAGGTGTCTTTAGCGGATTTCTCGAATCCCCAAGCGCTGCTGGTCATCTTTCTTTGTCGGCATTGTCCGTACGTTCTCCATGTAAAGGCAGCTTTGATCCAGCTCGGAACTGATTATGCAAACGATCTTTTGGGAGTGGTTTCCATCTCTTCAAATGACGCGGAACGCTATCCGGATGACGCTCCCGACAGCTTGGCGGAGTTGGCGCGGGAGCTGCCTTTTCCGCTGTTATATGACGAAACTCAAGAGGTCGCAAAAAAATATCACGCCGCTTGTACTCCGGATTTTTTCCTGTTCGATAGAACGCGCAAGCTCGTTTATCGCGGCCAATTAGACGAAAGCCGTCCGAGCAATCGGAAGCCTGCGACCGGTGCTGATTTGCGAGCGGCAATAGACGCGGTGCTTGCTAATCGCTCAGTGTCTGAGAATCAAAGGCCAAGCATCGGCTGTAACATCAAATGGAAACCAGGCAATGAGCCAGCTTACTTCTGAAAGCAGCGCATCTAGGTCAGCGATTCCGGGTCGCGGCGCCAGCTTCAATCCGGCCAATCGATTCGAAAAATTGCGATATGAAATGGATGAATGGTGTGACCTGCCCGTGGATTCCAAAAGACCACAAACCGAACTGTACTCTGACAATTCTCAGACAATCATCAGTTACAATAGCAGCCCGGACGTCGGCTTTTCCGCAAGCCTGAATCCTTACCGCGGTTGCGAACACGGCTGCTCCTACTGTTACGCCCGTCCGACACATGAATATCTTGGATTTTCAGCAGGGCTAGATTTCGAATCGCGTATCATGGTTAAAAAACAAGCTCCGGACCTGCTCGCTTCGGAGTTGTCGAAGAGGTCATGGCGTCCGCAAGTTCTCGTCTTGAGCGGCGTAACGGACGCTTATCAACCAGCGGAGAGGGCGCTGAAGATCACTCGAGGATGTATGCGGATCCTGACCAATTTTAGAAACCCTGTAGCAATTGTTACGAAGAGTCATTTAGTGTGCCGGGACATCGATATTCTCCAGGAAATGGCCAGCTTTAATGGATGCGCTGTCACGGTTTCAATCACTACCCTCGATTCGAAGCTAGCTCAAGTTCTTGAACCTCGCGCATCCGCACCTAGATTTAGACTAGATACTGTACGGCAGCTTCGCGACAACAATATTCCGTGCGTGGTTAATGTCGCACCAGTGATACCCGGCCTGAACGATCATGAAATTCCAAAAATCCTTGAAGCTGCCGCTGATGCGGGAGCTGGCAGCGCTTTTTTCACTATGATCCGGCTCCCTCTCTCCGTCGCGCCAATATTCATTCAATGGCTGGAAACATATTTTCCGCAGCGAAAAGAAAAGATCTTGAGTCGAATCAGGTCGATGCGACACGGTAAACTGAATAGCTCGGAATTCACGGATCGGATGGTTGGAGACGGCCCTATCGCCGAAAATATCCGGAATATATTTCGGGTTAGTACGAATCGCGTTGGTTTATCACGCGAGTTCCCCCGATTGAATACCGCCTCATTTCGCCGGCTGCAGCCCGGACAATCGGAGCTAAACCTATTCAGCTGATGTCCTGGAAGTGGCAGCTCCGTTGAGCGAATGGAATGGTGGGACAGGTCTAAAATGTGCAGCGAGCAGCAGCCAAAAATGTGAGCTACTTAGAAATGGCTCGATCAAAAACCCGGCTTTCTGAGAAACGCTATCGCGTTCGAGAACGGGCCAACTGGCGAGCAAAGCTCCTGCCGCGCTAGACTGCCCATAAAAAGCAAGAGTCTCTCAGAGCGCTCTAACGATAAATTGCCTGACACTTTGAGCTAAAATGACGTGAGCAAAGATGCAGTGATCAAATCCGCCTTTGAAAGCCTTTGATGCTCGCCGGCAGTCTAGGGCGGAGCCTTTCCCTTCCGTCGCTGGCGACCTTTGGGAGGGTGTCATTTGGTCTCGGCGCATCGGGATAGCCCAGTTGCTGAAAACAGGGCTTCGGCAAAAATCCGTGAGCTAGGGACAGGCCCCAACTCGAGCTCTCTATGAACAAAGCTACAAACAACGCGTACTAAAAAATTAAGTAAACGCGCATTAGAATTTGGCTTCAAACTGACCCCTGCAATGCGGCCACGGATTCACTTTTTGAGAGGCTATTCCTGAGCGGGTGCTGCTGCTGTTTCCAGGAAGTTTTTGAGCGGAGGACCCTGATGGTCGTTAGGAGGCACCGCGGGAGAGCGTCGGTTTGAAAGCTATCAGTTGATCAGCTACCTCCACCCACCGAATTCACTTCCTCTGCTTCACCCGCTCCTCCTGTTCTCTGGGTTTGCACCTTTACGAGCGGAGCGTCACAACGTAATTTCTTCCGGCATGAGCGTGGGAGAACCGGCAATTGGAATCATAGGAGGAAGCGGGCTTTATAACATTGAGGGACTCGAAAATTACCTTGAGCTTAAGCTGGACACCCCATTCGGCAATCCTTCCGACAACTTGATTTGTGGCAAATACGCTGGGCGACAGATCTACTTTCTGCCTAGACACGCCAGGGGCCATCGAATTCTTCCAAGCGAACTCAACCATAGAGCAAATATTTATGCACTTCGTTCAATGAATGTGCGCTGGATCATTAGCGTCGGCGCAGTTGGAAGCCTTCAAGAAAAGTACGTTCCCCGAGACATTGTTCTTCCCTCTCAGTTTTTCGACAAAACGACCCGCCAAAGCGAATGGACGTTTTTTGGAAACGGGATTGTTGCTCACATTAGCTTCGCCGAGCCGACCTGTAAGGAGTTGCGCATGATCATTGCTGAGGAAGCTGCAGCTCTTGGCTATGTCGTTCATAGCGACGGAACGTACGTCAACATGGAAGGACCAGCTTTTTCATCTCGAGCCGAGTCGTTGTTTCACCAGAAGATGGGATTCGACGTTATTGGGATGACTAATTTGCCGGAGGCAAAGCTTGCCAGAGAAGCCGAGATTTCACTTGCTTCAATCAGTTTCGTCACCGATTACGATTGCTGGAAGGTCGATGATGAACCTGTAAATGCCGAACGAGTAATCGAGCATCTCGCAGCGAATGCGGATGCCGCTCGGAAAATCATTCCTCGCGTGATCGAGAAAATCCCGCTTGAACCAAATTGGCCGGAACACCGCGCGCTCGATTTCGCGCTGGTTACTAACAGGAAGCTTTGGCCGGAATCAACAATCCAAAAACTCGCTCCGATTTTACAACGGTTTGTTTAATATGCTGTTTCGTTTTTTTACATTGCTCTTACTCGCTCCAGCTGCGCTGATGCTGCGGGCCGAAGTTATCGATCAATCTTCCGAAAAACCCGTCGTAAAAGCGGGGACTTATTCGCAGGTTCACGTGGATCAGCCATACATTGCGATGACCTTTGATGATGGCCCTAGTGCGGAAAACACACCCCGCCTTCTTCAGATTCTGAAAGAGCGGAATATTAAAGCAACATTCTTCCTCATCGGCCAGAATGCGGCTGCCAATCCGAATGTGGTTCGTCAGATCCTTGCTGAGGGGCATGAAATTGGCAATCACTCATGGACGCACCCGCAGCTCTCTAAATTGAGCGATGATCGAGTCAGAGCAGAGATAAGCAAAACTCAAGAAGCGATCAAAGACGCATGCGGATTTGTGCCGACGCTATTGCGTCCGCCTTACGGGGCAATTACAGCTCACCAGAAGCAATGGATTGAGGACCAGCTAGGTCTAAACGTGATCCTTTGGTCAGTCGATCCCTTGGATTGGAAGCGTCCTGGCGCAGCGGTAATCAGCCACCGCATTCTCGGCGGGGTTGCTCCAGGAGCAATTGTTCTATCTCATGATATCCACAAACAGACGGTCGATGCAATGCCTGCAACGCTGGATGCCTTGATCCAGAGAGGCTACAAGTTTGTCACCGTGAGCCAGCTGATTGCGATGAAAAAGCCCGTCGCCCAGCCTGTAGCGGCGAAACCTACGGACCAGAAGTCCGAAAATGCCATAGGCTCATCGACAAAGCAGAGTGGTGGTACGAACAGTGAGGGATCTGAGTCATCGAATAAATAAGAATCCAGGATGAGCCCGATCAGTCCTGACCCAAAATGGTAGTGGAAACATATCTCGATCTTCGAGCTCAGCTCGGAGCGTCGCTTCATAATCTGCTGCCCCTTGCCGATCACCTCGGAGCTTCTGACGAGACAATCCAGAATATTCGAAACCTTCTGTCTGGTCTGGATCAACCATTCCTTTTTGTCGTGGTTGGGGAGGTCAAGGCCGGGAAATCGTCGCTTTTAAATGCGCTTTTCGGCGCGGA
>JAFAXJ010000357.1 GCA_019241095.1 Verrucomicrobiota bacterium
GCGAGTTGGATTGCTTGCGTGACTGTACTTTGGCTGATCAAAGGCCGAGCTGCATCGTGCACAGCCACAACATCTGTGTCTTCCCGCAGAATTTGCAAAGCAGCCCAAACCGATAGATATCGCTCTCTGCCTCCTTGAACAAAGCGCCTTACCTTCTTCAGCCCAGCCGCCTGCACAAGAGCTTCAAATTTCGGTTGACGTTCAGGTTTTATGACAACCAGAACCTCTTCAACTTCGGGACATTGTTCAAACGGTTCGATGGCGCGAACTATTACAGGCTTTCCATTAAGCAACGCAGTGAGCTTATCGAATCCCATTCTTTGGCTGGTGCCAGCCGCAACAACAATTGCGCGAGTCATTTGCAGAAGCTAAGGCTAATTGAATGGCATTTATGCCAGGACTTTCTGAACAGCCTGGCTCAGTGTCTTGCCATCCGCGCGCCCCGCGGCCTTAGAAGTGACGACCCTCATAACAGCGCCCATCTGGCTCCTGGAGGTTGCTCCAGTTTCGGCGATTGCCTCTTGAACGATCTGACCGATTTGGAACTCACTCAACTGCTCGGGCAAATAAGCGGCCAGTACTTCCGCTTCCCTACGCTCTTTATCAGCGAGATCCTTCCGGTCACCCTTTAGGAATCCTTCTATTGAATCCTGACGCTGTTTGAGCTGTTTCCGCAGTACAACGATACTGTCCGGGTCCCGAAGCTTTGAGCCAGAGCCATATTTCTCAATTGCCGCATTCATCAAAGCTGATTTCGCCATCCTCAACACGGATAATCGCTCCGCCTCCTTCGCGCGCATCGCCTCCTTCATGTCGGCCTCGATCTTTTCCTGGATAGTCATTTGCGAACTTATGCGCCGGGTATTGCCAATGCAACCGCTGAACAATTTGTTACCAATTCTCAGGTTTTTTCTGGAAATTAAGAATAGAATAGGAATTATCGAATCTACATGCGTTCGCTCGGCTTCTTTCTCAGTGTCCTTGTAATTACCTTGGTTCAAGGCCGATCAACAACACTTCCGTTTTCGACCATTTTCCGGGGCGAATCGGTTTTCAATAGACTGATAGAACGAGCAAAGGAAGAACACTGGCGTGACTTGCCGTTAGGTGATCGAACAGTCGCTGTTGGCAAAGCTCTTCTTGGAACTCCTTATGTTAATTTCACGCTGGAAATAGACGATCACGTCGAAGCGGCATCTGCAGATCTTTACGGAATGGATTGCTGGACTTTTTTTGAGATCTCACTGGCTTTCGCTCGAATGCTCGACATCAAATCCGATAATTATTCACCTCGAGATCTCCTCGCCTTGATCGAGCTTGATCGGTATCGGGACGGGCGCTGTAACGGAAGCTATACGTCACGCCTTCATTTTCTCGAAGATTGGGCGTATGACAACGAGCGACGCGGTCTGGTAAGGAACGTTACGCGTTCACTTGGGGCCGTCCTGATGCGAGGCCGTTATTTAAACGAGATGAGTAAGACCTGGCGGAGCTCTCGATATTTGCGCAACAACCCCCAGCTCATATCGCAAATTCGGCAAATTGAGTATAGAGTCTCGTCACGTGACGTTTATCAGATTCCGAAAGATCGGGTTGCATTTGTTCAGTCGAAAATTCGCAATGGGGACGTGATCTGCATCACTGGCCAAGGGCCGGAAGGTTTCACTGAACATGTGGGGCTTGCTTACCGCGACGGTTCAGGCGTTCTACGATTTATGCACGCTTCAAAAGATCGTCGCGAAGTGATGATCGATGTTCCGCTTCAGAACTACCTTTACCGCTATCGGAAGTTTGCTGGGATCATTGTGGTCCGTCCACTTGAAGTCAGAGGACAGGCTGCAGCCTGAGAAGCCGGGAGTCACAGTCAGAAACCGAGGGAGCGAAGATTGTAGCACTGCCGTTTGGTGTTAGCTGGCATGCAGCAAAATTCCGGGTTGTTCTCCTGCGGGTTGCCTATCAAGCGGTTCCGCCAGGGACCGGTTGTTCAACGACCTTCAGTTCGTAAGAAAAGCAACCCGGAATTTCTGGCGACGCTCGAGCCCAGCAGCGAACTGCCGGGCTCGGATGCTTCGGGCCATTGGGGATCAGTTTGGTTGTTCAGCGACTCTCTGCCTTAGATGAAACGGCACTGGCCAAAGTCCAAAGCCTGAGGCGAACCTCAGGCAGCAACTACTGTTTTCTCATCCACTTTCGCCAAAGCACTTCAGAAGTTATATTTAGCGATAGATTCTTTCGTGAATATCAAAGGTTTGCCGTAATCGATTTCTCCATCCTGGCCAATCGTGTATTGGCCGGCTTTTCCAGCCTGCACTACCGTTCCGGGTTTAACATCAAGCTTACCAGCAAGTTTTAGGTGCGTCACGTAGGTAGCAAGATAGCCGAGTTCGTAAGGATCCCACAGGGCAAACGCCTTTTCTGACCCATCTTCAATATAACTCTTTATTGCATTCGGCAGGGCGAAGCCGGTTGAAAAAACCTTTCCTGCTTTACCGGTAGCTTCGATGGCCCTTGCTGCCGCAGGTGCACTCACAGCTGAAGAGGAGATAATTACCCGGAGGTTAGGATGCGCCTGCATCAGATTTACTGCCACATCATAGCTTTTCGAGTCATCATCCTGTGCATATTGAGTGTCCACTACTTTGAAAACCTGATACTTGGGGTCGTCCTTGATAAACTGCGTCATGTATTTGATATGGGCTGTATGGTTTGGCGATGTAGGCGAAGCTGCAACAAACGCAACTTCACCGCCTTGAGGAGAATCAAGCAATGCACAATCGAGCATGGTCTTTGCCGCCTGTTCGTAGGACATTTGGTTGCAGAACATGTCCCGGGCCGGAATGGCGGCATCTGCGTCAAAGGTTGTGACCACTATCCCTCGCTTGCGAGCCTCCTTCAATACAGGCGCGACTGCGTTAAGGTCAATCGCTGCTAATATAATCCCGTCCGGCTTCTGAGTGAGGAAGTTCTGGAGCGTTTCAACTTGTAAAGTAGGGTCAGCATGGTCGGCACCGGCGTAAGTGAAGCTATCGCCTAATTCATCAGCGGCTGCTTTCCCGCCTTTGGCCGCAAGCTCGAAATAAGGGAAGCCGGTCCATTTTGGAGTCATCATCAGTTTAAATCCGGAATCCTTAGCCGTAGCGTTCAATTGGGCTAGGGTAAGCACACCCATCGCCATTCCGAATTTCAAAACGAAAAATAAGCTGGTTTTAAAATGCAAACAGGGGACCTGTTTGCGGGTATTGGATGAATTAATCTTTTTCATAGGGGGGAACTTGGTTTTTTCTTGTTGTAGCTGGTTAATAAAATTTGAAATCGTGTTTACTCGCTGGTGGATTGAGGAAACAGGGAGCCAATGCGAAGAAACATGGTTGCAAGCATTGGGCGCAGCACGCCTATAATCAGCAAAAAACCTAATATTACCGTTTGAGTAGGGCCAGGAACGTTGGCAAGCCCCATA
>JAFAXJ010000109.1 GCA_019241095.1 Verrucomicrobiota bacterium
TGTCTCCTTCATGGTGCGAATAGCATAATACCCGTCCGCAGGAGTTCCGATTGATAGAGATTTCGCGATTGTATCAGGTTTCGAGACCGGTCGGACTACCTCTGTGTTGTTTTTGATTGCGGTGCTGATCGGGGCGCATCCATGTGCTTGCGCACCGTAGATGCTGAATCTGGATTCATCTACTAGTCCCAGAGTTGTTAGCTCCTTGTAAGCCTTATAGATTTTTGTCAGCAGAGAACCGCTGGCCATGCAAACGATAGTGTGTTGCGGAAGCTTCCAGCCAAGCTGTTCGCTAATCTCGAATCCCATTGTCTTTGATCCCTCTGCGTAATAGGGTCGGAGATTCACGTTTACAAAGCCCCAATGACGCCGGCCCGCCAGTTCCGCGCAAAGACGATTAACCTGATCGTAGGCACCTTTGATTCCAATGACGTTGGTTCGGAATATGAGAGAACCCAGGATTTTGCTACGTTCCAGGTCGGCGGGTATAAGCACAAAACTACGCAAGCCGGCTGCGGTTGCATTGGCTGCCACTGAATTAGCGAGATTGCCGGTTGAAGCGCAAGCAACTGTGTCCATCCCCAGTTCTTTTGCGCGCGATAAGGCAACAGAAACAACCCGATCTTTAAAAGACAATGTCGGATAGTTAACGGTATCGTTCTTAACGTAAATTTCCGAGACTCCAAGCCTTTCTGCTAATCGTCGCGCCGGCACAAGCGGAGTGAAGCCGACTTGAAGGCCGACTGTGGGTTCATTTTCGATCGGGAGAAGTTCGCGGTAACGCCACATCGAGCGGGGACGGCCAGCGATTCTTTCCCGAGTCAATACCGTCCGGATTGCGTCATAATCGTAAGCTGCCTCTAGCGGTCCAAAATCATACTCGCAAACGTGCAACGCATCTTTCGGATAGGATCGATTGCACTCACGACATCGAAGGTGCGAAAAGAAGGGGCTGATATCCATACACAAAAATAAACAGTGTTTCCACCAAGAGTCGCGAACCTAGAGAAGGCCACACTCTCCATCTTCGTCCGAGATGCTTTCATTTCGGACCTGGAATTGGCACCTGGACGTTCTGCTTTCGCCGAACCGGTTGCCGTGGTTTCGTAGGGCCAGTCCCTCCGCCACTCTTGATGGAATTGCAGGAGGGTAGGAGATGATCGTACAACGGTCAATGAATTTCTTGCGAAACAGTCGCGTCCTTCAGATTGTGCTTTGGGACTGGCAAAGACGCCTGCAGCATGGCATGGTGCCTAACTCGACCATTTACAATGCCAGCGATGTTTCGTGTTTACCCGTTTGGGGAAGAATCATTCGAGAAAGAAATAGATAATACCGCCACTATCGGGCGTACTTCAGCAAACACGATTTCCCTTCGTGGCGGTCACGTTTCCCGCCAGCATGCGATTGTGCGATGCCATAACGGATTCCAATACCAGATCATGGATCTTGGAAGCCGGAATGGTACTTTTGTCGACGATCAGCGGGTCGTAATGCCAGTCGTCCTGGCGCCCGGAGCAAAAATCCGGATTGCCAATCATCAATTGGTTTTTGAGCAAACTTTAGACGAGGACGCCACAGAAGCTATGGATGCAACGTTGGCTGCTGTGAGCATAGAGGGCAGCCACGCGCCATTATCAGCCGCCTTACTGGTATGCGACATCCGGGGCTTCAGCTCAATGGCGGAAAAGTTGGAAGAGCGCGAGTTAGCACAAAATTTGGGGAATTGGTTCAGGGATGTCGGTAATGCAGTGCAATCAAGCGGAGGCACGATTGATAAATACATCGGGGATGCGGTCCTTGCCTATTGGCCGGTGAGGGAACCGGAGAACAATGCCTGTAGCGTTTGCCTGGAAGTGGCACTGGAAATATTGAGACTAGCAGCCAGCAGGAGTTGGTTTGGTACTCAGGCAGCATTTCGAGTAGGGATAGCTCTTCATTTCGGGCGTGTCACCAGCAGCAATATTGGCCAGGTCGCGGTGAGAGACGCAACGATTATTGGTGACACGGTGAACACGACCTTCCGCTTGGAAGGTGTGATGAAGGAATTGAACCAGAAGCTCATTCTTTCCCAGGACTTTGTCTCTTCCTTGCCTGCCTTTCACACTTTCATCGATTTTGGCGGTTTTCAGTTGAAGGGAAAAAGCCAACAGGTCAGGGTATTCGGCTTGGACGATTCTATGTCATCGTTAAAAGAGTCTCAGGCCGAAGAGAAAAGTTCTGCAATTCCCCAATCCAACTGATAATGATAGTCTCGACCAAAGCTCCTGAATAAACGGGCGCGGGACTCGTGCAGGATTCTAAAAAGATATCACGGCGCTTCGTGTCGAAATTGGACGGTCGCTTCAGCAATGATCGGAAATTTTACGGAATTTGCGAGAAAACAAAGCCGGTGAGCTTCATGGTGCAGAAGTTCAGCCTTTGTCTTATCCGAGCTTACAGAAATGGAAACCACCGGCCTGAGAACGACTTTTTCGAAGGAGCCTCCTCTATCTGGAATTTCCGTCATCAAGCCAATAGGATGG
>JAFAXJ010000154.1 GCA_019241095.1 Verrucomicrobiota bacterium
TTACACCAGATTGATAGCGGGGATTTTGCGACGCATAAGCTAGACGTTGGATGGCACGACCGGGCCGGCAATTGACAGGTCGGCTATCAGGACACTTTCGTCAACGCTCTGCAACCCTCCTGCTCAGCTCCGGGCTCTGCGCGGGGGCGACGTATTCCTCGTAGAATGCTTTGAAACACCCCTGAGCTTCTTCAGGCGCCTCTCTCCGCAGAGCCTTGCTCTGCAGGCGGCTATCATTCAGCGGCGCTGCGACGAAAATGGATCAATCGAGCAGGAGCGTACTATCATAGACTCCAGATACAGGAAGACACAAAGCGGCCATTCAAAATGGACGACCTGAGATCCATCAGGGCAAATCGTCTTCGATTGGCACCAATCCCAATCCGGTCTTGCCCTGTTCGCACTTCGCTTGCAGTGCATTGCGCAGTTCATCAGCCTTTGCGTCAGCGGCGCTACCCGCCCTGCTGGCGGCGTCAGCATCGGTCTGCTCATCTAAAAACTTTTCCTCCTCCTTGTCCGTTGTGGATTTGCGCGATGAAGATTTGTTAACAGCCATAATATCACGGTCCGCTTACTAAGAAGCATTCGGCCCTTCTGGTTTTTGTCAAGCTCGATGGTAGTACACTATCAAGCATTAATTCATGCTCGCGCGTCGTTCGAGAACTGAAAGGTCGGGCTTAGAAAATGAAATAAAGCAACCGCCGGCTATTGATCGGTCGAATAATGAGCGAAGGCACGGCTCCCGCGAATTTCAAACCCGTGGCTTGGATTCAACTTGTCTAAATTTCCCGTACCCCACAGCCACCCTGCGTTCAATAGAACCGAAGATGAGACGAAAATCAATCTTCGTGGTAACCCGAAAAAAATCCTGCGGATAGCGATTCCAGTGAGTTTGGAATCGGTGTTCCAGATGGGGTTCAACGTAATCGATCAGGTGATCGTTGGGCTGTTAGGGGCAGATGCCGTAGCGGCAGTCGGTTTATCGAACAGTATGGCATCCATTGCGTTACTGCTTTATGCGTCTGCTGGAGTGGGCGCCGGAGTGATGGTCGCTCGGGCATTTGGGCGGAAGGACATGAATGAGGTATCTCGTATTACTGCGGCAGGTCAGCTATTGGCTGGAGGCCTGGGCCTGTTCACAGCAGTCTTGCTCATTGCCTTCTCCAATCCACTTTTGCAGTTGGTGGCTGCCGATCCAAAACTTGCTCAAAGCGCCGACATTTACTTCCGGCTTTATTCTGCCTCCATTGCTCCGATGATACTGAGTGCCATTGCCAGCGCAGTGTTCCGATCATTAAACGCCCCACGCATCCCCCTTGTTATCACGAGCGCTGCAGTGGCCCTGAATACCGCGTTAGGATTCATACTGGTGCTAGGTTTTGGGCCGATTCCATCTTTTGGTGTGGCAGGAGCGGGCTTCGCGACCCTTATTTCCCAAACGGTGCGCTGCCTCACCTTGATTACTTGGCTGTATACCCGCAAGAAGGGAGTGCGCTGGGTATGGCCGCTGCCCGGGAGCAAGGTGGCAGTTTCTGCACTTAAACTCGCTCGATTAACCGGACCCATCGCTGCTTCCGAAGTGCTGTGGGGAGTAAGCACCTTTGTCTACGCAATCGTCTTTACCCGATTGGGCACCACAGCATTAGCAGCCAGCCAGATCGTGCTCTCGCTAGAAAGCATGTTTATCGTCGCTTCCGCCGGATTGGGACCAGCGGCAGTCGCAGTGATAGGACACGCGCTAGGGGTTGGTTCACTCAAAGCTGCAAAGGCTAATGCGTGGATTGTCATTCGTTTTGGTCTGCTTGCGGCTATAACATTAGGGCTTTTGTACGCCGCTTCGGGCCTCTTACTGCCGACACTTTACCCAAAAGTGGGTCGAAACGTTCTTGGCCTCGCATTTTGGGGAGTGCTTCTGATGGCTGCCACTCAGCCGGCCAAGGTTTTAAGCAGTGTTTTGGGCAACGGCGTGCTAGCAAGTGGCAGTGATACCCGTTTTTTGCTGTTTGGCAATCTCATGGGTACATACCTGGTCGGTTTGCCGGCCGCAATTGGATTGGGTTTGATCGCCCCATTCGGATTCTTTGGCGTTTTTGCCGCGAAAGTATCAGAGGAGGTTGTGAAAGCGGGGTGCTTTTTCCTGAGATTCTGCGGTGCGCGATGGTACGCAAGCGCCCTCAAGGAGGAAGCAAAAGAGGAAACTGAAGGCACGGCCAAATTGGTGTAAACATTTTCAGATTGCCGATTCTACGAGCATTCTGGCTTTGAGCTGTCCCGGCTGCCTCCGCTAAACCGAATTGCAATTCTTTACTGGATCCATTTTCTCGCATTCCCACTCCTCGGTGGGCCGCCCTTAAAAACGTTCCACCCTGTAATGTTTACCCGGCCCGGCATTGAAATGCCGAGCTATCATCGCTGCGTCCTTTAACACGCTCTCCAACACGTTCCCTCAGGCCCCGGCGCCTCACTCTTCCCCATCAAGGTAATCGATAGCCTCACCTCTCAAAAGCATTCGTTCGGGCGACGTGATAAGCCACTTTTGACTGTCCGGATAGTAACAGGTTTCGCCCATTGGATTGTCTGCCACTATGTAAAGAACGAGATCTTCGGCGCTATCGTTTATCATTTGATGAGGCTGCCCAGGTTCAAAGATAAAGGCGTCATCGGTTTCAATCCGGGTAATTCCATCTTGGTGCCTGACAGAACCGCGGCCGCTGATTACATGGTAAAATTCCCATTGTGCACTGTGGGAATGATACGGGCATTGCTTCTTTCCCGCAGGAATTACGCAGATCTCCACATCAAACGGATGCCGTTCTCTCAGATCCGTCGAAACTTTGTTCCGACCCAGAGCCAATGAGATTTCTTTGCTAGCGCTGGCGAATTTTCCTTTCCGCGATGACCAGGCATCTTCGATTATATCTCTAGTATTGATTTTACGCATAAAATGTATCGTGCTTTCGGGTCTCGCGATCTCACTTGGATCCCCAAATACTCTGGTTTTGACGGCCAGACGCATCCGATTAGAGCCTCTCAAACGCATTAAGAGTTGATAAAGCAGTTCTGGAGTTCTTTATGAGCGCGCGACACAGAATCAACTTCGGCAATGCAAAACTCGTATTTTTTGCAAGCTGTTTTGGGGCCATTTTGCTAGCGGGGCTGAATGCTTGTACATCGATCGGGGAAGTAGACAACCGTAACTTTTCCATCGACACTTACACACCAACTCCCAATCAAATATCACTGGCTGAAAATCGCGCCCGCGCGTGGTGGGCCAGGCATAAAGACCGCTTCGGAGCGAATCCCCCCTATCTCGCGGTTGAGACTTCTGCGGTTTCTCAGGGTGAAATAGTTCAAAATCTTTGGCCGAAACTGATCGCTTCCCAAACCGCCTCTCGTTATTTTGCGAGTTTTTCAATCGACGGTCCTACGCAGATTTTGTTTTACGGCGTGACTATCTTTGACACCCGGATACAACGAGCTATCGGGAATAACGGCTTTGTGATTGTAAATACTCCACAAAGAGGGCAAGTTGCACGCTTTGGGCCGTTTCTCGCCCGCTACATCGGTTACGGCTAAAACACCAGAGTCATATAACTCACAGGTCTAAGAAAGGCCTTTATTGAATGGTGTATCCGCCGTCAATAACGAGGTTTTCACCATTGATCATTGTTGCTGCATCACTGGCTAGAAATAGAGCGCATGCCGCTATTTCTTCCGGGTAGGCGAATCGGCCATTAGGGATTTTCTTTTTCATCTGTTCGCCAACTTCCCCGGCCCAGGCTTTCCGGCCCAACTCCGTAAGAACTACCGTAGGCGAGATAGCGTTAATCTGGATATTATAGCGTGCCCATTCCAGAGCGAGCACCTTGGTCATGCTGATGATCGCGGCTTTGCCAGCGCAGTATGCCGCATGTTTATCTAAAGCAATTAGACCTGCTTGCGATGCAACATTCACGATTTTGCCGCCACCCGTTTTTATCATCTCCCGAGCCACCCTTTGAGCCAGGAAAAATGGCGCTCGCAAGTTGATAGCCATCGTGCGATCCCAATAATCTTCAGATAATCGTAACGCATCATCTAACAGCACGATTCCGGCATTGTTAATCAAGATATCGATCCGGCCAAACCGTTCGAGTCCGGCCTCAACAGCCCGATCACGATCATCCGATTGGGTTAAGTCAGCCACGACGGTATGCACTCGATCTCTATCAGGACAAATCTCCTGAGCAATAGCGGCAACAGTTGCATTCACGTCGGCCAAAACAAGCTTTGCCCCTTTTTCCAAAAACAAGATAGCAATGGCCCGTCCGATACCTGCAGCTCCGCCAGTGACAAGACAGACTCTGTTCGTTAACCCGAAAGATTTATCGAAACCGGCGAATTCCATATCAGTCACGCTAACCAATTGCCGCCATCCACCCCATAGGTTTGTGCAACAATGTAATCAGCATCCACGGTGGCAAGAAACACCGCCATGCCCGTGAGATCTTCCGGTTTTGCCATGCGCCCATAAGGGACGGCCTCGCCGACCATACGTTTGGTTTCCCCGATGGCACGATTTTCGTACCGGGCAAACTCCCGATCAACAAACTCCCAGAAGGGTGTATCGACCACACCCGGAGCAATAGCGTTGACATTGATTCCATGCTTAATGAGCCCTAAACCGGCAGACTGCGTGACACTGATCACCACCGATTTCGATGCGCAGTAAACGGCCACGAGCGCTTCCCCGCGGCGCCCCGCTTGACTGGCTAAATTGATAATCTTTCCACCATGACCTTGTTTGATCATCTGCCTCGCGACCGCTTGCAGTGTAAAGAAAAGTCCTTCCGAGTTGACCGCGAAAAGCTTCTGCCACTGCTCACGTGTCACCTCAACAATCGGTGCCATTGCGAAAATACCCGCGTTGTTTACCAAAATATCAATGCGCTCTGCTTGTTTCGCCACAGTGTCGACAAGGCGATCGATCGAATCCTGGCTTGTGACGTCAAACTTCAGACCGAACGCGCCGTTCCCGAGCTGCTTTGCAACTTCTTCAGCAGGCTCAATATTTAGATCAGCGATCACGACGCGAGCACCTTCCGTGACGTAGCGTTCCGCAATTGCCTTGCCGATCCCGCTGGCACCGCCGGTAATGATTGCAACTTTATCTTTCAGCTTCATTCTTTGATTCTTTTGGGGTTAGGCCCGACAAGATTCCAGGCTCTTACTATCAAATTCAATCCCGTGGCCCGGGCGATCAGGCGCAATCGCGTGGCCTTCCTCGATGCGAAGCGGTTCAGCGATGTAGGCATCCAGACCAAAGCCATGAGCTTCCAGGTAGGATCGATTCGGAACCGCAGCCAGCAAATGGACCGTCACATCGTGAGCTCCATGCGTAGTCACCGGCAAGTTGAATGCTTCGGCCAAATGAGCAATTTTCATAAAAGAGGTGATTCCGCCACAGTTCGTTACATCCGGCTCCGGAAACGTTACTCCTCCAGTCGCAATGAGATGCTGAAATTCCCATAGGGTCCGCAAGTTCTCCCCCGCAGCGATTGGAAGACCGCCATCACGTACAACGCGAGAATGTCCGGCGAAATCGTCAGGGGTAATCGGCTCCTCCAACCAAACCGGATCAAATTGCTGAAAAACACGAGCAGCGCGGATCGCTTCGTCAACAGTCCACTTCATATTGGCGTCTACCATCAGAGGAAATTCTTGGCCAAGATGCTGTCTCATCGATTTAACTCTTTCGACATCTTCGGACAGGCGTTTACGGCCCACTTTCATCTTGATGGCGTGAAATCCTTTCCTCAGGTTTATCTCAGTCTGTTTGATTAGCTGGTCAATCGATAGATCAAGATCAATGCCGCCCGCATAGCATGGAACGTGCCGATCATGACCACCCAACAATTTCCAAAGGGGTTGATCCAGTCGTTTAGCTTTCAAATCCCAGAGCGCGATATCGAAAGCTGAGAGAGCGAGAACGGTGGGACCGCCGCGGCCGCCATAGTGCAATCCCCACCACAGCTTTTTCCACAAGAACTCAATGCAATCCGCGTCTGCGCCTATTGCTAGATCAGTTAAATCGTGTTCCAGAAGTACATGAATGGCAGAACCGTTCCGGCCGCAGGTGTAAGTATAACCGACTCCCTCGGCGCCCTCGACATCACGAATACTAACAGTATTCAGCTCAAACGCGGTCATCTGACCATGCACGCTGTCAGTCAAAGTCGCTGGCAATGGTATACGATAGAGACCTGCCTGAATGTTGACTAGCTTCGGCATAATGGGTTAGCGTCTACGACGCTGCAACCCGATCGTCGCTTAATTTTGTAGAAAATAGCGGTCTCAATCTACGGGACACAATCCGCCTAACCGCGTCGAAAATTCACGTAAGTGGTTTGTTTGCGGAAATAATTATCGAGACCGTATTTGCCGTCCTCTCCGCCCAACCCGGAGTGGCCCCAGCCCGAGTGGAAACCTTGGACGAGTTCGCCATTGGGACGATTCACATACAGCTCTCCGAATTGCAATTTGCGTGACAGGTTCATGATCTTTCGCAGATCGTTGGTGAAAACGAAGGCTGAAAGGCCGTATTCGGTATCGTTCGCATACCCAATTGCCTGTTCAAAATCTTGAATCCTGAGAACGGGAATTACGGGACCAAAGATTTCTTTTTGGAAAATAGGCGTGTCATTGCCGAGCTCAGTCAGCACTGTCGGTTCAAACCAATACCCTTTCGCAAACTGCCCGCCGCTCAAACGTTTACCTCCAAGCAACAGCTTACCGCCGCTCGCTACCGCTTCGTTTACGAACGCCTCAACCTTTTCGACTTCAGGTCGATTTACTTTCGGACCGAGATCGAAATTTTGCATGGGATCTCCAACACTGAGAGAGCGAGCGGCGCCCACAAAACGATCCAGGAACTCATCGGCTATTTTCTCATGCAGGTACATTCGTTCATTGCAGGTACAGATCTGACCGCAATTGGTAAATCGGGCAACGATTGCTGCACTCACAGCGTTATCTAAGTCGGCGTCTTCCATTACAATGAAGGGCGCTTTTCCTCCGAGCTCCAATCGTAGCACTGCAATTTTTTCCGCGCCGGCCCGATAAATCTCTCGCCCGGCCCGCACGCTTCCAGTCATCGTGACTAAACGTGTAATTGGACTTGTTGTAAGTGCTTCTCCTACTTTTCGGCCCGGCCCGGTGACAACGTTGAAAACCCCCGCAGGAAAGCCAACCTCATTCGCAAGCTTAGCCAATTCCAGGCCGGAAAGAGGCGTACATTCGTGCCCTTTCAAAACAACGGTGTTCCCGGCTATTAAGGCCGGTCCAATTTTCCGGCCGGCAAGCGCGGACGGATAATTCCAAGCAGTCAGAGCAACGACGACTCCGTATGGGACACGTCGAATCCAAATCTCTTCGTCCGGATTGTCTGAAGGCATGATGTCTCCTTCAATCCGGCGAGCACTTTCTGCGGCGTAGCGCAGGAAATTTTCAGTTCCGCCGATTTCACCGATTGCTTCTTTGAGCGGTTTGCCTTGTTCAAGCGTCACGATTCGCGCCAGTGCGTCGCGATGCGCGAGAACCGCATCGGCTAGCCGATGCAACAATTTAGCTCGCTCAATCGGAGGCAGCGCCGCCCATTTCGGCTGAGCCCGTTGAGCAGCTTCAAGAGCGTGCTGAGCATCTTCGACCGTCGCTTCGGGGACCGTGGCGATAATTTGTTCGTTCGCCGGATTTTCGACCTCGATCGCCTGAGCGGCTCGTCCGCTTGTCCATTGGCCATCGATGTACATCTGATAGGAGCCGAGGATAAGGGCAGGATCTCGGGATTTGTTCATAGTTTGCTATAGCTAAGATGAATGTCGGCTGGGAGGCTTTGCCAGAAGCTAACGTCGGGTTTACTCCCTGACAAACAGCAATACTCGTTCAGTGAGTCTCCTCTTCCATGGGTCTCATAAAACCGCCGTGTCCCGTGAGACCTATCACCCCAAGCCACCTATTCTCATCGTGCGCAAACATCGTCCCGAAGTGGAATATTATCCCGAAAGATGACTTGCATAGCGATCATGATGCTCGAATTATCTGTCGGCAATCCTCGAGCTGCCCTTGCCAATGCGTTAATTGCTTCACGAGATTCCAACCGCGGATGCTGGTCGATAACGGCATCCATCACACCGGAAAGCAAAAACCGTCGCGTGTGCGCAGTCAATTCATGACCCACAAACACGATCTCACCGGAACGCCCGCTTTCCTCTAAAGCACGTGCGATACCTCGGTTCCCGGCACCGATATTATAGATGCCAATAAGGTCAGAATGCAGTTTCAACAGTTCCAATGTTTCACGATAACATTGCTCCCAATCATCCCGGATTTCTCGCAGCCCTAATACGCTAAGCTTGGGGAAATCTTCATTTAGAATATGCCGGAAACCCATTTCTCGCTCTTCGTGCCCGCGATAGCTCAGGCTTCCGGCGAATAGGGCTACCTTTCCTTTAGCGCGACTTACAAATCTGCCTACCAGGTACCCGGCCAACCGGCCCGCTGCCCGATTATCGATCCCGACATAACCCAGACGCGGAACACTCGGAATATCGGAGACCATGGCCAGGACTGGAATACCAGCCAAATGCAGGTCTCGCACCGCCTCTCGCACTTTTGGATGATCGAGGGCAACAATTCCTATTCCATGACTCTCATCGCGTATGGCTTCGAGCTTCGCGCATAAGGCGTCAGGACTAAAACCCTCTATTCGATGCACTCGTACCAGTGCGTTGAAAGGATCCCTGCCTTCCTCTTCAAAGGCGCTCGCCAGAAGGTCAAGATAGGTATTCGACCCGCCCGGCAGAATAAAATCAAGCTGCACCGTCCGATTCAGCACGAACGAAGAGGGTGGCCGGAACCCCAGTCTTCGCGCAATCGCCAGTACGTGATCACGAGTGCGGTTACTCACGTTACTCCGTCCGTTCATGACGCGGTCCACGGTTGCGGTACTCACCCTCGCAGCGCGGGCAAGATCAGCCAAGGTCGATTTCGATAAACTCATCAAAGAAGTTTGTACCGATGAAATGAAAGGAACGATGCTCTCAAATCATCAATTTGATCAATCAAAAAGAAATTTGCATTGATTTTTTTTGATGAATCCTTCAGCCTTTGAGCAGCTTGGCCCATCATGAGTTCCCCCAACTTGAAACCAAAGGTGGTCTCTAAACCACCCGATTTTCCGCGCAGAGAACATCTGGCACCGTTCGCTGCTCATTTGCACGCGTGGTTGCGGAAAATGCTGAAACAGCGAGAGGCCTCCGTTTTCCTGATGCTTTTGCTGGTTTCGATCTATTTGTCCTTGAGTAGTCCCTACTTTCTCGAGACGCGAAACCTCCTTAATGTCGGTCGGCAATTTTCGGTCGTTGGCATCGTAGCGATCGGAGAAGCATTGGTAATTATCGCGGGCGCTATCGACCTATCGGTCGGTTCCGTGGTTGGCCTGGCCTCGGTCACGGCAGCGCTGGTGACTAAAAACAGTACCAGCCCCAGCATAGGTCTAATGGCAGGGTTAGGCGCCGGATTGCTTACCGGATTGATCAACGGACTGCTGTTCACCCGACTCAAAATCAATCCGTTCATCGCGACACTCGGGATGCTAAGTATTGCCCGGGGCGCAGCTTTGCTCATTACCGGCGGATTGCCTTATCCATTTGAAAAATGGACCTCCTTTTTCGGCTCCGGACATGTCGCAACTGTTCCAGTCTCCTTTCTTTTAATGTTATTGCTGGCCGCTTTGGCCCAACTGTTTACGGCAAAGACCCGGTGGGGCCGGAACGTCTATGCTATTGGCGATAATCCTCGTGCAGCGCGTCTTGGCGGGATCGATGTCGGAGCAATGCGGCGTTTTGTTTTCCTGGTTTCGGGTTTATTAGCCGCTTTGGGCGGCATTGTGTTAGCAGGAACGCTCTCCTCTGCTAATCCTAACCTGGGACAAGGATACGAATTAGATGTAATTGCCGCAGTTATTCTAGGCGGCGCTGCACTGACCGGGGGTCGCGGCTCAATTTTCGGTGTAATTCTTGGAGCGGCCTTGATGGGCATCCTCCGCAATGCCTTCGTGCTGCTAGGAATCTCTGCTTACTGGCAGGTAGTTACAATAGGGATTGTTGTCCTGCTCGCTGTCGGAATCGACAGCGTCAGGCGACGCGAGGGAGTGTAATTGAACTGCTATCCCTAATACCAACCATAGTAATAACTACATGATGAAACCAACCCTCAAGCCCGCTGTCCTATCTATCTGGGCGG
>JAFAXJ010000162.1 GCA_019241095.1 Verrucomicrobiota bacterium
CGCGAGAGCTGACGAGAGTGTTCTAATCAATCCCTCGTTGCTCGGATTTTGAGCAATCGCTTTCTCAAGCGCCAGCCGGTCGCTGAGACATTTGGCTAGTAAACTGCGGAACGAAACCTGGTTAGATTCCTTGAACGATCTGATCTCTTGCTTTTGCTGATCAGTTAAATTCAGTTCTTTCCATAAGCCATGATTGTGTTGATGCCACCCCATTTTCTTTCCTGTGTCTGGCGCAGTTTCAGGATCTGAGGTTTGAGCCTGCACCAAAGAGGTCATGGCAAATGCGGTAATTCCTCCCAAAATGAACAATCTGAATTTCATACTCAGCAGTTTTGACGTAAAGACCGGCTTAATGTTACAGCGATCTTTGTTTGAAAAGAAAGCATAGCCGGCTTACCGCTGAAGTAGTGTTAGACTTTGAGAAAGCAAACAGCCGCGTGTATGTGCTTGCCAAATCGCTGGCCGTCGTCGCTGCACTGCAATTGCTTGGTGGCCAGTGGCTTGTTCTTCAGACCACCGCTTGGGTTGAAATGATTGTGCATTATTCCCGATCTAACAATATCGAGAACGCAATCTCTCAAACTTTTGACGGTAATCATCTTTGCCCTTTCTGCTTAAGTATCGCCAAGGCCAAAAGGGATCAACAGAAACAACCAGGACAGAGCGCGTCAGGCAAAATAAACCTTGTTTGTCAGCGGGCAGCATGGCTGCTAACTATCCCTTACCGATACCGGATCTGGAGGCCATTTCTTTTCCCAACCGTTACAATAGCGGTACCTCCTTCAGTGCCTCCTCCGCGGTGATTATCGGCAGTGAGGACGCAGTTTACTAACCTGGCACCAGTCTTCACCTGGTTGCCCGAAAAGCTTAACCATTAAAACTGCAAACTCACTCGTGCTATTCCGCATTTGTTGATTACCTTGAAATATAATCGGATGGACACAATTTAGGAATCATAGCTCAAATTCATTTCTACCTGGATAACTTTCTACCCAGGACCGTTGGTAAATCGCTATTCGGAGGATGACCTGATGCGTTTCACCCTATTTTTCTTTTCTCTAGTATTATCGCTTACTGACATCCAGAAAGTCAGTGCCCATGCATTTGTTGACCATGCTGAACCTGCGGTCGGCAGTTCTGTAAAGACCACACCCAAAACAGTCCGAGTCTGGTTCACCGAAAAGTTGGAACCTGCGTTCTGTCGTTTATCAGTGCTGAATAGTGCGGGTGCGAAGATCGATAAGGGCGATACACATTTGGATCAGTTAAATCCAAACGTTCTTATTGTTTCCCTACCTGAGTTGAAACCTGGAATTTTCAAAGTGATATGGGTAGCGGTTTCGGTCGACACGCATAAGACAACTGGAGACTTCACTTTCCAAGTCTTGCCTTAAGTTCCGATGCACGCTCACAGTCGACTGAGGCCTTCCTGGCGCTCGGAACTGCGATGCTTTTGACTTTGATGACTGATAGCGCTCCGCCTTTCTGTGTGCTAATTTTAGCTCTCAGTCTGGTGATAATGGAAAGCTTATCAGTGTACTCAGTATAGCTCGGCGATTCTCGATATTCAGCTTAGGTGCAGTTCTGATTCTGGCGATCAACGGACTCTTTAAAAGTCTTTTGTATTAACAGGAAATATCCTCTGTTTTAAACGCTTATTTTCTCCTACTCGTGGCAAAAATTTGCCTTTTTACGGCATGATCGGTATAGGAGCAAGGAATCGAACCTTTACAATCGGCACGGCCGCCCAAAATGATGAAAGTCGTTCGAAAGTGGTTACAAGATTGAATGGGAATGTACAAACCGAGGATGTACTGGGAGTCGTTATCCTCTTTGTGGTAGGAATGCTGGATCAATGCCACCTCCAAATTGATTGAGCTATTTCGGGCAGGCTGCGGCCAACTGTCAATCATCGAGCATTAGATCCCGCTAACACTCGCGTACTATATGCGATCGGTAATCGATAACCGTCCGCGAATACAACTGCTACTGACACACTCGCGCCAGGAGCGAGCGCCCCGGGCACATCCGCATTAATGTAGGCGCTACCTGTGGGTTCTACCAGTGTGGTTGCGCCTGACAAGTTATCAATTGAGCAACTCGGTGTCAGATAATCGAACACCAGAGAGATCGGACCAGCAATAGAAGCAGCGCTCGTGCTATTCGTTAAAGTAATAACTTGAACAAAGCGACCCGACGTCGGGTCAAAACGAAGTTCTCCTCTAACTACATTTA
>JAFAXJ010000412.1 GCA_019241095.1 Verrucomicrobiota bacterium
GGACAATCACCGGGATGGTCTTGCTCGACCTCCGGATGCATTGGACAGATATAATGACTGGTCGATGCATGATGTGCAGGCTCCAGTCGCATGCCGCATTTCGGACAATCTCCCGGCTTTTGCGATTCGACTCCGGCGCACATAGGACAGAAATACGCCTCTATTGACGTGTCTCGCCGATCGGCCACTCGCCGACCAGTATCACGGCATTGCACGATATGATTTGCCGACCGGCAATGAACATGTTCGGCGCGCGGATCAACTTTGTCGCTTATTTGGGAGGCATCCACGGCGTAACCCGCGGGATTTTCGTCGAAATGCTGAGCACAACTGAGCGAACAAAAACAGAAGTTTACACCTTTGTACTTGCGAGTTGCGGCTGCTGAAATCTCCTCGATTTCCATTCCGCAGACTGGATCTCTATACTTCGCCATTAGACTTGCTCCGTACCCGGTCGCGCAATCGGGACCAAGTCGCTGCCGAGTCCTCGCGACCATATCTCAAACCGTTATCCTTCTCAGCTCACGAAACTAACATTTCCAAGGTCATCTGCAAAAACTCGCGCGAGCCCTCGATTCAGGCCAGGGAGGTGCAAAGTAAAGGCCGTTGCCGCAGCTGCCCGGAGCCCTCGGTCATCCGGGGCCCGATTACAACAATCGGTGAGCGAACCCTGAACCGGAGCCGAAGACTAACCTCTAGGTCGAAGCGAAGCGAAGGTCTAGGCCACCAGGGGATTCCCACGATAGACTTTGAGCACTGAAGGGGCAGGAGACTCGAAGTGCACGAAAAGAGTCAACGAGGAACATAGTCGAACTTGTCAGGATTTGGTCCTGTACGGCCTTGTTCACCGCGGTCTAGTTTTGTGATCTGACTCATGTCATTGGCGTCGAGTTCGAAGTCGAACAATTCAATATTCTCTTTCATTCTGGAGGGAGTCGACGATTTTGGAAACACGATGTCGCCGCGCTGGATGTGCCAGCGCAAAACTACTTGCGCTGTAGTCTTCCCTTTTTTTTCGGAAATCTGCTTGATCGTTGAGTCGCTCAACACCTTACCTTGCGCAATTGGGGACCACGCCTCTGTGGCAATTTGGTGCTCCAATCCGTAGGAGCGGACTTGGTCATTCGTGAAATAAGGGTGTACCTCGATCTGGTTCACAGCCGGCACGACTTTGGTTTCGGCAGCAAGCCGTTCCAAATGATTAATCTGAAAATTGGAAACACCGATTGAGCGCACGCGACCTTGCTGATGAAACTCCTCAAGCGTTCTCCATGTGGAAACGAAGTCGCCGTCATACAGCGTAGGCAACGGCCAATGAATCAGGAAAAGGTCTAGGTAGTCGAATCCAAGCTGAGAAAGCGTCGTGCCAAACGCCTCGCGAGCTTTTTCCGGCCTATGGAAAGCGTTACTCAGTTTGCTAGTCACAAAGATTTCTGCTCGATCAAGACCAGAGGCCCGAACAGCGTCGCCAACTCCCTTCTCATTGCGATACATCTCCGCAGTGTCGATGTGCCGGTAGCCGATCTCGAGCGCTTTGCTAACCGCTTCCGCCGTTGCTTCCGGTTCAATTTGGAAAACTCCGAAGCCGAGTTGAGGAATCTTTTGCCCGTTATTAAGAGTTATACTTGGAATCGCGTTCATGTAACATCTTCCTTTCGCTGTTTGCGACAAAGGCGACCGTATGGACGCGAAAGAAATTAACTCTGCCCAGAGTCAGACTGTTTACGAATAAACTGGATTCGTACAGTGTTTGAAATGTTCCAGCGTTTGCAAGGAACCGAAAACTGCGGTATCAACCAGTCCGCGCATATACAGTACGGAGAACATTGCTTCTTCGAATCTGAACGCTGTTCACCGCAATTAATCATTATTGAGCGTCCCCGTAGTTCAACGGATAGAACGGAGGTTTCCTAAACCTTAAATGTGGGTTCGATTCCCGCCGGGGACAGAGCAATAAACAACTGAATGCAAGGTCTTACGGAAAGTCACCAAATCTCATCGAACCTCACAATCCGTCAAGTTTGATCACTGAAAGACACACACAGGACACACACGAAAACAGCGGTGCGATCGTCTGACTCCAGCGTATTTGATAGGTCAGTCTCCCGTTCCTTTTTTTCGTTAGAAAGTCTGCACACCCTCAATCGCTAATTAAGTGATCGTAGACGTCTGGCTCAACTCTCTTTAGTGAGGCGCCTCGGGAAATGCATTGCGGTCAATTCTGGTTTTAAGGAGACCAAATCTCCCCCAGGTTCGTTGCGTGGGAATAAGCGTCGTGACAGCGCACCTTAACTGCGCCCGGGAATGCAGTGTGAACGGATATACTCGTCCAAGTCACGGATTCGAAACAAGCGTCGCCTCACGATTAAGTTACATTTCGCCCGCGAACTTTTTTGCGGCGACTCACGCCGAATTCGCCATGTCTCTAGCGCTAGAGGTAGTGTTAAGCCACTGCCCTCTCTCGCCTAACCTGACTTACCCTTGCCAACCGCAGCCCAGGGCCCGAAAGTGATTTTTTACCATATGAGTGATCATGCCATAATGCTCTGGACTTTCATCATCACGATGATCGGCGTCATGGCTGGCTTGGCGGCGCTGGGCTTTGCGTGGCGGACCATCCGCGAGGCACAGAACCAAGCTAGGGATAACGCCAAAACCGCCAAAGCCCAATTTTGGATCATGCTCCGTGGAGTATTCGCATCGTACGATGACATACATACAAACCTTCGGCCTAGCGGTAACTGGTACGGTTCCAACACCTTGCCGGCGGACTCACCAGATATGGGACGGACCGAAATCTATATGGGTCTTTTTGAGTATTGCGACAGGCTTCTCGAGGAAAGGCTCATCGATAAGCAGGCTTTTGCCGATTCCTATCGCTACCGTCTGCGCAACCTTTTGACCAATCGATGGGTGATCGAGCAAAAGCTTGTCGCCAGACGGAAAGATTGGAAGGCATTCATAAACCTGTGCTACCGATTAGATGTACCTGTTCCGGACGTTCCTCGATTAACCCCAACTGAACATTCTGAGCTATATTTCTCAAAACGGGAACCGATGGTGAAGCCGTAGCGATCTGCGAGCATAGGCGACTCGAACCAATAATAGTTGCAGTCCGGTGTGCAAAAGTCTTTACTACAGGAGAGCAATCTGCTAGCCTCCCACGAACGGTATTTCGTGCATTAGGCTGCCCGGGAAGATGCGTATTTAGCGCATGAAGTAACATGCGATATTCCGGTTCGTGGTCAGTTTAGCGTGACAGATTAATAATGCCTCCATCGGGTGGCGGGCAGATGGACGCCAATAATCGGGTGGTCGTGAATTTCACTAATCTAACACACTGCAGGGGATGACGCCTGGAGCCGGTGCGGTGCAGCGTCGCATTCAAGCGTGAGCGATGAAGGCGGCAAAAAATGTGTCCTTGGATCTGCTTGAAAGTTGATGATATTACTTCAAACCCAAAAACACATCTTTGGCTGGTCTTTCGGACGCCTGCCAGAGCTTGACGATCTCGAAGACGATGATTGTGGTGTAAGTCACTGCGATCCAGACGCAAACGGCCTCTATCGGCAGCTCAGACCAGGCTCCGATACGCATCCCTAGCATCTGCTTTGGCTGATAATTCCACCATTTATAAGGTACAGCCAGCGTCACTTCCCACAGCAGACTCACAAGTAGAATGAAGAAGAGCGTCATGCTAAAGGCTCGCCAGTTAATAAATCTTCTGGCGGTCGGAAAGAACCCAGATGCGGGGACGAAAGCAGCGAGCACAAGAAAGGTGAAATACTCCGGGAATCCCGCTCGGATCGGCGAAAACGCCTTTTTGTAAACGACCCCAGCCACGATGAGGGCGATGCCCAGGATCACCGAAGGAAGATGGAATCGGACCAGCCGATCAATCTTCCTCGATTCCGTTCGGTAGTCCCGTACGTTGTAGGCAGCCAGCCAGTATTCATCCAACCAGAGATAGAGTAGAAGTACGGCGACGAAGCCTGCAAAATAAAAGACATACTCCTCGATCGGGACCGGTTTGTGCAAGGCTGGTGCGCTGATCCGCAAGGTCGCGCCTGTGTTGGGGAAAAGAAAAAAGCGGCTCGCGAAGAAAAAATCGAGCGCAAACCCAGAGGGGACCAGAATTCCAATCGTCCACCAGAAGGCCCTGCGCGGAATCTTTAGCTCTTCGCGCGGCAAAAAGACGACGGCGATCACCAAGATAGGCACGAGGAAAAGTAGCAGGCTCCACGTGTAGCCGTAGGGCGTGGGATCGGAATCCTTGATCTGGAGTGTGGCCGGCGAGCGAACTGTGTCGAGCGTGAGCGTAGCCGGGACGACGACCATACCCAGCATGACAACGACCATCCATGCGCTCAAGCGGGAACCGGAAAGCGTTGACTTAGGTTCATACATGGCGAATCTCCTTAAATTTTCAATGATTCACTCTTTTCAGCTGCACTTACCAGGTCGAGTTGACGGGTGTTGGAGTTTGGGTCGCGTGAAGCTTTTCTGGTTCTGCGCGAGTTCGAGTTCAAAGCAACAGACTCCAACCGTAGTTTGAGTGACTTCCAACCCAGACTATATTACTCTGGTGGTTAGCGGGAAATCCACAGTCCTGGAGTTGATTCCGTCACTCTAGTGCTTTCAATCTCAAAGCAACGTCACGCTTTTTTCAACTGCACACGATCATTCATTTTGCCTATCCCTCGTCCACAATCTCTGCATTTGGCGATATTCTTTTAAAGCCCTCGCGTTGCGGTATAATGAGAGGTCGCATTGAACGTGGAGACTCGCTTTCACATAGCGATTTACGTCCCCAAAGTTTGTTGGAAGTCGGGCCGCAAAGGTTGGAGGGTAAAGTTTTGGTGGCTAGTTTCTGGAATCGATTCTTAGCCATTATCATCTTGGCCGGAGTAGCGATCGTGGCGCTTGTCGTGGCACTGGTAATTGCTTCACTCATGGCACTTATTATATGGGGCACTTGCAATAACCATCCTTGGCGTGATCTTGAGAATTTTGTTCCGACAGAAGGGTCAACGGATTACGCGAAGCTCCGGACGGGTAAGCGCGGTTAACGAATAACAACTCGAGCAATTTTGGCATCCCCATTGAAGTCGGCAGCCTTCACCTAATTTTCTTACTTGGGGATCATAGCTATCTCCTATCTCGAGGTCTAGGCTATGTAATTCCAGGTCGGCGTACCTCTGCCACTCGCGTTCACTAAGATGTCGCCAACCAGGGAATATCCAATACCACGACCTCGGGTTGAGTCGAGCCGGGCTCGCGTGTGACCACTCTCGGCTACCGAGCCCGGATCACTCTTCGCGGATTATATCGTTTGGCGAAGCAGCCGGAGACCGATGACGCTGGTGAAGAAGTCATATTCCAGCGTTTGATGTCGGACTGCCGAGAACAAATTTACTTAGACTCCGGCGTTCTGACCTGGTTATCAGCCTGAGCCATGCGTTCCCTAAGCCATGTGGGCTGACCTTGCCCAACTTGT